>NZ_DVDW01000041.1:0-19572 GCF_015296045.1 Thermosynechococcus sp. M3746_W2019_013
GTTATCCCTAGTAATTATTAATAATTATTAATAATTAATAATTTAGAGGAAGTGACTGAAAACCTCCGCTTGAGACCTAGCCCAACTTGTCCCAAACCGCCGCGACACGGGGAGATTGACCCTTGGCTTGGACGCGCGGGGTACGCCGTCCGAATTTAACTCGGTAGGTGTCATTGTCAACTGTTACGTAGCCCAGTTGAAGAACCTCCGCGAGGGTAGCGCTGACGTCCTGGGCAGACCAGTGCAGCTGGTTAGCCAATTCTGGCACAGTGCAGGGCATCGGCTGGCGCATCATCAGTGTCAAAAGGGATCGCTGGCGCTCGGGCAAAACCAGTAAATCTGCTGGATTGAGACACCTCTCGGAATCACTGCTGGCGTCTTGACTATTCATGATCGGTAGTGTTCCTCAACGGCAGTGGCACCCAGAAAGGATCAAAATAACCGTCCCTACTCCTAGGCTATCCTAATCCAACAAATGCTGCACAACACTCCTGACAATAAGACTGTAGGGATGCTCAGGGTAGCGTAAACAGAAAATGTCGCTGCTCCCCAGTTGAAACATCTCTTCACAAACAGGTAGGATGCCCGCAACCGGCACACCATAGGTCGTCTCCACCTGCTGCTTGAGGGAGTCTTGATTAAAAGCACTGGGGACTTTGTTAACCACCATGACCATTTTCGGCACATCAAGCTGTCGCGCCACATCAACGGTGACCGCTGTCCCTTGAAAGTCTTGGCGATCGGGTCGCAGAATCAGTACCAAGGCATCGGAAATCGTAATCGACAGCAGGGTTTCCTCATTCAGTCCTGGGTGGGTATCAATCAGCAAAAAGTCCAGATTCAGCCCTTGCAGCAACTGCTGAAAACCATCATTGAGCAGGCCGACATCGTAGCCCTCCCGCAAGACACGGGTAATTTCACTAGTTTTGAGGCTAGAAGGAATAAGATAGATGGCTCCTTTGGCTTGCTGGCCATGGGCAGTAATGAGATGGCTGACATCACGGGCCACATCGGTAATGTCACAGCGTCCCCACAGGTAATCATTCAGGGCATTTTCCGTATCTGCCGACTCAAGGCCAAAGAGCACATGGATACCGGGGGATTGAATATCGGTGTCTACGATCGCCACCCGATAGCCCAATATCGCCAAGGTACAGCCCAGATTTGCGGTTGTATTTGATTTGCCTGTGCCCCCGCGAAAAGAATGCACAGAAATAATGCTCCCCATGGCCGTCCTCGCTGATCTGAGAATTCAACGTCTATTTTCACATCCCGCCGTCGAGGAAACATCCCATCCCAAATTCAGAAGATAGAACGAACCCAAAGGGCCAGCCCATGAGAAAAAAGGTCATTCCGCGTCTGGGAGATACTGCTGGGTGTAGAACTGGGCATAGCGGGCAGACTGGGCAAGCAGTTCTTGGTGAGTGCCACTTTCAATGATCCGCCCCTGCTCTAGAACAAGAATGCGATCGGCGCGACGCACCGTGGCCAAACGGTGGGCAATAATAAAGGCGGTACGCCCCTTCATTGCCTTCTCCAAAGCATCTTGCACTAAGGTCTCTGATTCGGCGTCCAAAGCGGAGGTTGCCTCATCCAAAATTAAAATCCGCGGATCGGCATAAATGGCACGGGCGATCGCCAGGCGCTGCCGTTGGCCGCCTGAGAGATTGATACCCCTCTCCCCGAGCCATGTTTGATAACCATCGGGAAGCTGAGTAATAAAGTCATGGGCATTGGCAATTTTGGCTGCCTCAACCAGTCGCTCCCAATCGGGTTCAGAATCCCCAAAGGCAATATTTTCAGCAATGGTGCCTGAAAACAGTATTGTTTCCTGGGGCACAATGCCAATTTGACGCCGCAGGCTTTTGAGGGTCACGGTTTTAATATCAATGCCATCAATGAGAATTTGCCCTGCTTGGGGATCGTAGAACCGCAGGAGGAGGTTAATGAGGGTTGACTTGCCTGCCCCGGAATGGCCAACCAGCGCCACCACTTCCCCAGGCTGCACCAGGAGATTGAACTCTTGGAGCACGGGTTGATCAGGCTCATAGGCAAACCACACATGGCGGTATTCTACTTTGCCAGTAATGGGGGGTAAGGGTTGGGCATCCCTGACTTCTTGCACATTCGGTGCAATCGCCAATAGGCTAAAACTGCGATCCAAAGAGGCTTCAGCAACTTTGAGGGAGCTATAGCTGCTGGAGATTTGATTGACGGGATCGATGAGTAAAGCGGCAGCGGCGCCAAAGCTAATCAATTGCGCGGGTGTGAGATTGCCGGCGCCAATTTGCCATGTCCCAAGCAGAAACAAGCTCATGATACTCAAGGCTTCTAAGAAACCCACCACAGGGTACTGCGTTGCCTGAATCCGAGCAATTTGAAAATAGGCCCGGCGGTTCCTTTCCACCTCTTGCTGAAAGCGTTGAAAGATCGTCTCCTCCGTGGCAAATGCCTTGATTAAGCGAATTCCCGCGAAGGTTTCCGTAAGGTAGGAGGACAGTCCGCCAAGGGCATCTTGATTACGCCGCGAAGCAGTGCGTAAGCGCTCACCAAACCAACTGATTGCGGCCACCATCAGGGGAGTGATGATCAAAGCCGCTAGGGTGAGTGGCCAGTTGAGATAGAACATATAGGCCATGAGGGCGATCGCCGTTAGCAGGGCCGGCAAAAGTTGTTGAAACACTCTAATTATGGCGATCGCGATCGCCTCCACATCCCCCGCTAATCGGTAGGTGAGATCACCGCTACCCATGCGCTCAAAAAAATCCACCCCAAGGCGATGCAGGTGGGCATACAAAATTAGGCGAATATCGTAAACCACCCGAAAAGCAGCATCGGCCATCAACACATCTTGACCAAATTGACAGATCCCCCGCCAAAGAAAGAGCAGGATGGCAGCCACTGCCCACGGTAATAACTGCCTCACATTGCCGGTCCCCACAAGTTCAGAGGTTTGACCCACTAACTGGGCAGCCAAGGGGGCCGTGCCCACAAAGCCCACCGTACACAACAGTGCTAGGGAGAGGGTTCGCCAATAGCGCAATACGTAGGGAAGAAGAAAACGATAACTGGTTTTGCCCAGCATAGCCTATTTACCAATACAAAAGCGGCTAAAGATTTCTGTGAGGATTGACTCGCTGACCTCTTCCCCCGTCAATGTGCCAAGGGCACGGGCAGCCGCATGCAGATCAATTGTCCAAAAATCCAGGGGCAGTTGGGCATCAATGGCCGCCAGCACATGATTGAGGGATTGGTGGACCTGCTCCAAGAGCCCGGCTTGGCGTTGGTTGATCGCAAAGTCTAGGTTGGCGGCGCTCACCCCTCGACCCTGGACAAGGTCTAAAATGGCCTCCTCGAGCTGCTCAATTCCCCTTTGACTGAGAGCCGAGAGCAGTACGGTGGGAATGGGGGCAATGGGCAATAGAATATCTTTAACTTCTACGGTTTCACTGAGGAGATCCGCTTTGTTCAAAACCACCAAGACTGACTGAGGCGCTTGCTGCCGCCGCCGTTGCAGCTGGAGTTGGTCGTAAATCTCCTGATCTGCAGCTGTCCACCCTTGACTAGCATCAATGACAAAGAGGATGAGATCAGCGCTGAGGGCGGCTTGGCGCGATCGCTGGACGCCAATTTGTTCCACAAGGTTATCGGTCTCGCGAATACCTGCGGTATCAAGCACTTGGATTGGAATCCCACCGACTACCAATTGAGACTCAACAATATCACGGGTGGTGCCCGGCAAATCGGTGACAATGGCGCGATCGCTCCGACTCCAAGCATTCAGCAAACTGGACTTCCCCACATTGGGCCGGCCAACAATTGCCACTTTCAGCCCGGTGCGGATCAGCGCTCCCCGCTCTGCCGTGGCTAAAAACACCTCTACTTGGTGTTGTAACTGGCGAATTTGTTCAGCAATGGCTGCTGGATCCAGGGGAGGTAGCTCATCGGTAAAGTCTAGGCGCGCTTCAATTTCTGCCAACAGAGATAAGCAAGTTTGCCGAATCTGCTGGAGGGGACGAGCCAATTTACCCGTGAGGCCGGCGAGGGCGATTTGGGCGGCTGCGGTGGATTGGGCAGCCACCAGTTCAGCCACACTCTCAGCTTGGGTGAGATCAAGGCGACCGTTGAGGAAAGCACGCAGCGTAAATTCCCCCGGATCTGCGAGGCGGGCACCTGCAGCAATACACAATTGCAGCACTCGCTGTACCGGTATCAAGCCACCGTGGCAATGAAATTCCACCACATCTTCGCGGGTATAGGAGCGGGGAGCAAGCATTAAAAGTAGGAGCGCTTCATCTACCCGTTCCTTGGTTTGGGGGTCTCGGACATAGCCATAGAGAATACGGTGGGATTCCCAAGGCTGCTTGCCAGGGGCCTCAAATAAAGATTGGGCAATCGCTACCGCTTTGGCTCCGGAGAGACGGACAATGCCGATACTCCCTTGCTGGGGCACAATAGCCGTGGCGATCGCCACAATCGTGTCATGGAGGTATCGCACGACCGTTGGGGATACAACTCCCTAAAAGCTCATCTCTGCTGCTTGTACTTTCTCCACCTGTTTCTTCTTCAACACCAAGAGAATCTGGGACAGTGTAATGGCAGCAAAGAAGACCAGCAACCACTTAATGCGGTTGGGATCCTGAAGGACAATTTCCGTGTCTTTTTGGCCAAAACCACCCACATTGGGATTGTTAGTCAGGGCTGCACCAGCGGCCACCGTTTGGCCTTCACCGACAATGAGCTCAGGACCAGCGGGAATGGTTTCCGTCACTGCTTCGCCACTCTCGGGGGTAATCACCACCGCCGTGCTGCCATCGGGGTTAGCGGTAATACTCGTAATCGTGCCCGCAATCGGTGCCGTAAAGACATTGTTGTTGCTCTTTTCGCCATTGGGATAGACTTGGCCGCGACCGCGATTGCCCCCGGCATGGACAGAGTATTTACCGAAGTGGATGGATTTATCCGTCGCTGGGTTGGGGGCGAGGATGGGGAAAACAATTTCCTGATACTGCTCACCCGGTAGCGGCCCCACCAGAATAATGTTTTGCTTATCGTCACTGTAGGGTTGGTAGTAAATGCCGCTGGTTTTGGCTTGCAGCTCCTCGGGGAGGCGATCGGGGGGAGCAATTTTGAAGCCCTCTGGCAGCATCAGCACCGCACCGACATTCAGACCCCCCTTAGAGCCATCCCCCAGCACCTGTTGCACACTGGTGTCGTAGGGAATTTTCACCACCGCTTCAAAAACGGCATCGGGGGTAACGGCTTGGGGCACTTCGACTTGGATGGGCTTCGCAGCTAAGTGGCAGTTGGCACAGACAATCCGACCGGTGGCTTCCCGAGGACTGTCGTATCCCTGCTGGGCATAGAATGGATAGGCCTGCGCTTGCGGTGACCAGAGAAGTACACTGGCGGCAAGGGCGATCGCCAGCATCAAGGATTTGAACAAGTGTTTCATACCACTCCCTAAATTTCTTTTTACGTCCACCAAGGTTCTTTGCCCGTGCGGAAATCGGTTTCCGTCCAGGGGGTAAACACCAGTTTGTCATCTTCGGTTACAGTGGCATTCACTAGTGCCAAGGAGAGGGGAGCGGGGCCACGCACCACTTTACCTGTGCTGTCGTATTGAGAGCCGTGGCAGGGGCAAATGAACTTGTTTTCACTCACATTCCAAGGGACCACGCAACCAAGGTGAGTGCAGACAGCATTCAAGCCGTAATTGGCAATTTGGTGATCCTCAGTAACAATCACGTAGGTGGGATCCCCTTTAATCCCTTGGGCAAGGGAGCGATCGCCCGGCAGATGCTTTGTGAGATACTCGGAAACCTTAATATCTTTGCCCAAGGCATCCTTGGCAACCACACCCCCCCCTGTGCCCCCACTGGAGGGCGGAATGAAGTACTTGACGACCGGGTAGAGGGCACCCAACGCCGTACCGGTGATGGTACCAAACGTCAGTAGATTCATAAACTGTCGCCGCCCCATATCGGGCACATCGGACATTCCAGAAACTTGAGCCATGGTTTACGCTTATTTACTAAGAAATCGAAACGGACAGCCGTAAAATAATTACGTCTGTTAACTATTATCACATTGTCCGAGCCGTCCCAACCACAAGGGCTGAACCAATGCTGACGCCCCTTACTGGTGATGAACTCCATGCCTTGCTCCTGCGCAAATGGGGGCGCTCCTTTGATCTTCAGTTTCGCCGCGTTGGCCATCGCATCTTTTTGCAGGTCATGTGGCGCTACCTTGAGCAGGCTTCTTATCCTGATACCCCCGAAGACTATGCTGCCCACCTAGGGGCGATCGCGCAGCACCTCAATGACTGGGGCTGTGCCCAGCAGGTCTGCACCTATATTGAGACCACCCGTGAAAAGCCCCGCCTCGGCAAGGCTGTGAATATTCCCCTCGACCTTGGCACCCGCATTATTGAATGGCTGGAATAGCTGCCCTTAGCAGATTTTTGAAAAAACGTTAAGAATGTTAAAAAGGATTGCGATGATGTGGGAGATGTCCCCCCTATGCCTGAGAATGTTTGCGGAAGGTTACGGCAGCTGGTCGGGTCAATCCCCGTACCTCTCTCCTTCAGGAGTTCGGTAAGTCGTAACATTCCAATGGCAGATGCCACATTATCAAGACCCTTGTTTTACAATTCCAACTTTGGAGGAACTCAATGAGCGTCGTCACGAAATCGATCGTGAATGCAGATGCCGAGGCCCGTTACCTCAGCCCCGGTGAACTGGATCGCATCAAAAACTTTGTCAGCACTGGCGAGCGCCGTCTGCGCATTGCCCAAACCCTGACGGAAAACCGCGAGCGCATTGTCAAGCAAGCGGGCGATCAACTCTTCCAAAAACGGCCTGATGTGGTCTCCCCCGGTGGCAATGCCTACGGTGAAGAAATGACCGCCACCTGCCTGCGTGACCTCGACTACTACCTGCGGCTTGTGACCTACGGTATCGTTGCTGGTGATGTCACCCCCATCGAAGAAATTGGTTTGGTGGGTGTGCGTGAAATGTACAACTCCCTCGGTACCCCCATTCCCGCTGTGGCCGAAGGGATTCGCGCCATGAAGAACGTTGCTTGCTCGCTGCTGTCTGCGGAAGATGCCGCTGAAGCCGGTTCTTACTTTGACTTCGTGATTGGCGCCATGCAGTAGGTCGCCTCAGCATCCTTAGATTGATCCATCATCCAAATCGTTTTTGAGGAAAAAGAACTATGCAAGACGCGATTACCGCTGTCATCAACGCCTCTGACGTACAAGGCAAATACCTCGACACTGCCGCCATGGAGAAGCTGAAAGCTTACTTCGCAACTGGTGAACTGCGGGTGCGGGCTGCGAGTGTGATCAGTGCCAATGCCGCCAACATTGTCAAAGAAGCAGTGGCCAAATCCCTGCTGTACTCTGACATCACCCGTCCCGGTGGCAACATGTATACCACTCGTCGCTATGCAGCCTGTATCCGCGACCTCGACTACTACCTGCGCTATGCCACCTATGCCATGTTGGCGGGGGATCCTTCTATCCTCGATGAGCGGGTGCTCAATGGCTTGAAAGAAACCTACAACTCCTTGGGCGTGCCCATCGCTGCCACTGTGCAAGCCATCCAAGCCATGAAAGAAGTCACTGCCAGCTTGGTGGGTGCGGATGCCGGCAAAGAAATGGGCATCTACTTTGACTACATCTGCTCTGGCTTAAGCTAGATACAGCTCTCCAGTCGCACATCTGTCT
The DNA here is from genome assembly GCF_015296045.1 of Thermosynechococcus sp. M3746_W2019_013. Classification (NCBI taxonomy): domain Bacteria; kingdom Bacillati; phylum Cyanobacteriota; class Cyanophyceae; order Acaryochloridales; family Thermosynechococcaceae; genus Thermosynechococcus; species Thermosynechococcus sp. M3746_W2019_013. Next base: position 7,733 of record NZ_DVDW01000041.1, read on the forward strand.
GGGAGTTAGGGGTTAGAGTGTCAGCCTGTCATGGCAATTGTGCTTAAACAGTCTGAATCTGGCCTTTAGCTCCCAGACGTGTAATCCCCCCACACAGATTTGGAGTCCCATCCCATGCGCATGTTCAAAATTACCGCCTGCGTGCCGAGTCAAACCCGTATTCGCACCCAGCGCGAACTGCAAAATACCTATTTCACGAAACTGGTGCCCTACGAAAACTGGTTCCGCGAGCAACAACGCATCCAAAAAATGGGTGGCAAAATTGTGAAAGTGGAACTGTTTACGGGTAAGCCCGGGGTCAATACTGGTCTGGCCTAGGTACCCCTCTAAAGCTGTTTCCTAGAGATTTTGAGGCTTCACTGTTGAGATAGTTGGTTGGGTGGGTTGCTCCCCGCTAAGACAATTATCTCAGCGGTGAAGTTTTGCTCATTAGGAAAACTTGGCGAAGCCCTTTCAAGGCTGCTAAACGAGAAAACGCTCCCAGCCATCGCCATATTGGAACCGCATTTTCGGGAAAACGGCCTCTAAATTCTCGTGGGGGCGCGGGATCACTGTTGATGATAAATAGAGTGTTTTTTCCTTGGGACTCTGAGCTGGAATTTTCTTAGCGGCTTCGACACCCGCTGCAACGGCAATTTGCACTTCAGAAACATCACCGCGCACAATAATTGTCAGGCGAGCACCACTGACCACTTCATAGCCCACAAGGGTAACGCGCGCCGCTTTCACCATGACATCCGCAACAGCTAAGGCAGGGGGGTGACCCAGTACCTCCACCATCCCAAGGGCAATGGGCATGAAGACTGCTCCTAAACACAAAAAACTGTTAAAGTGGTGCCATTCTTGCGATCGCCAAGGAACGCACTGATTTGGCAACCTCAGCATATCATCTCTATTGAGAGCCTTGATAAGTTCTAGGGACGATCGCAATAATTGATTTTTATCGCCAAAATCATCTTTTCTAATTGAGTCTTTTTTGGGGCTATTTTAAGAACGCCCCACCCCCATGAGCTTAGCCAAGCCAATCCCCGTAAAGTACAGAGCAAGCAGCGCACCCGCCAACAGGCCTTGAGTAATCGGGTCAATGGAGGGGGTCAAGACCGCTGCCACGGCCACGGCAATAATCACCACGTAGCGCCATTGGCTGAGCATTTGCGGAATCGAGACAATGCCTAGGGCAATGAGGACCAACTGCAGAATGGGGACTTGAAAGGCGAGACCAGTGGCAAGCAGCAGCAGCAAAATAAAGTCCACATAGCGATCAATCGACCACAGTTGCTCAACCACATCTGCCCCATAGCTAATGAAAAAGCCAAGGGCGGCGGGAGCCAAGAGGGTATAGGCAAACACCAAACCGGCAATAAAGAGAAGGGATGAACCGAAAACCACCGGTGCCAGCAAGCGTTGCTCACGCCGTGTCAATCCCGGCAGGATAAAACGGATTGCTTGGTAGAGAATCATTGGAGTGGCTAGCAGAATGCCACTGTAGGCCGCCGCTTTACAGGAGACAAAAAAGTACTCCCCCGGACTCAGTTGCAGGAACTTCGCGCCCTGGGCTGGTTTTTCTAGGAACTGAATGATCCAGCGGACTTGGGTAAAGCAGAGCACAATGGTGACAGCAACAGTGCCGAGGACAACAAAGAGCCGCTGCCGCAACTCCTCAAGGTGATCCCAAAGGGACATTTCCACCTCGTTGGGCAGTTCATCCTCCGGGTCAATGGGGACGTTTTCCTCAAACGAAGTGTCAACAATGGCTGAGGGGTTAGGAGAGGGACTGTCAATATCTGGAATATCGGGCGATCGCGTCATCAAATGTCGGGAAGTCTATCTCTTCAATAATTATGAACGAAGTTTCTGGATTGCATCCCCTTGATGTATCCCCTATTTTAGAGAAGGAGTGGAGTGTAAGACTTTATTATTTGATTATTTTGATTATTTGATTCGATTATTTGCTAATTTGCTAATGCTCCCCTAAGGGGTAGAGATTCAAGTCTAAAGTCCTAGCGCCGACACTGTCTATGTCCTTGATGGCAATTCCCCGCAGTTGGGGTAAGCTGCCGCTGACGGCTGAACTGCTCAGCAAATTACAACACCAACGGGAACTGGTCCTTACGGGGATGCCCCGCCTTGTCAAGGGCTTGGTGGCCACTACATTGGCCCAGCAGAGTCAGCAATCGCTGTGTGTGATTACGTCCACCCTAGAGGAGGGGGGACGCTGGGCGGCGCAATTGGAACTCATGGGTTGGGATGCGGTTCTCTTTTACCCGACATCGGCGGCCTCTCCCTATGACCTCTTTGACTTGGAAGCGGAGATGGTCTGGGGGCAACTGCAAGTCTTAGTCGAGAGCGATCGCCCCAATATTGCAATTGTCACCACGGAACGGGCACTGCAACCCCATTTGCCCCCACCAGAGCAGTTTCGTGCTGCCTGTTTAACCTGGCAGGTGGGTCAAGAGTACGCCCTAGGGGAGGTGGCCACCACCTTGGCAGCCCTAGGTTATGAGCGGGTTTCTTTAGTAGAAACGGAGGGTCAGTGGAGTCGGCGCGGCGATATTGTGGATATTTTCCCCGTCTCGGCGGAACTCCCAGTACGCTTGCAGTGGTTTGGCGATGAGATTGAGTCCATTCGGGAGTTTGATCCGGCCACTCAACGCTCGCTCCACGCCGAGGGCGATCGCCTGGATGTCCTTGAGCAGGTGACACTGACACCCATTAGTTTTACCCCCCTGATTGCCCAAGCCCTGCGGGCAGCGGATCACGCCCATCTGATTCCAGAGGATGAGGAGGGACTGCGGCGCTATCTTGGGTTGGCTTTTCCGGAGCCAGCTTCCCTCTTGGATTATTTGCCTGCCCAAACCCTCATTGCTGTGGATGAGCCTCCCTTGTGTGCTGCCCATGGCGATCGCTGGTATGAACAGACTCACACCTACTGGCAAAGCCTTGAAACACCACCGCCCCCCATCCATCGCCCCTGGTCTGCCAGTGCCCAAGCCCTCGAGCGGTTTCAACGGCTGCACCTCTATGAACTGGCCAGTGAGGGGCTAGGTCTCAATTTGTCAGCACGGGCGGTTCCAGCGATTCCTCACCAATTTGGCCGCTTGGCGGCAACGCTGCGGGAGGAACGGGACAAGGGCTATACCGTATGGTTGGTGTCTGCGCAGCCGAGTCGCTCCGTGGCGCTTTTGCAGGAGCATGATTGCCCCGCCCAATTTGTGCCCAATCCCAAGGATTTTCTGGCCATTGATAAGCTGCAACAGCAGCGACTGCCCATTGCCCTGAAGGCCAGCGGTCTCGCGGAAATCAGTGGCTTTATCTTGCCCACGTTTCGCACGGTGCTGGTGAGCGATCGCGAGTTCTTTGGCCAGCAGAACCTTGTCAACCTGGGCTATGTGCGTAAACGCCGCCGGGCTGCTGCCAAACAGGTGGATCTCAACAAGCTGCAGCCGGGGGACTACGTCGTCCATCGCCAACACGGCATTGGTCAGTTTCTGCGCCTAGAGACGCTTACCTTTAACAATGAAACTCGCGAGTACTTAGTTTTGCAGTATGCCGATGGCATTCTCCGCGTTGCTGCCGATCAACTCAACAGTCTTTCCCGCTACCGCACCCAGGGAGATAGGGTGCCCCAACTCAACAAATTAACGGGCAACACTTGGGAACGGACCAAAGCCCGGGTGCGCAAGGCCATCCAAAAAGTGGCGGTGGATCTGCTGCAACTCTATGCCCAACGCGCCCAACAACAGGGCTTTGCCTTCCCGCCGGATACACCGTGGCAGCAGGAGATGGAGGACTCATTCCCCTATCAACCCACCCCCGATCAACTCAAGGCTATCCAAGAGGTTAAGGCTGATATGGAGAGCGATCGCCCCATGGATCGGCTGGTGTGCGGGGATGTTGGCTTTGGTAAAACCGAGGTGGCAATTCGCGCCATCTTTAAGGCGGTAATGGCGGGCAAACAGGTGGCCGTTCTTGCCCCCACCACGATCCTGACGCAGCAGCATTACCATACCCTCAAGGAACGCTTTGCCCCCTATCCCATTCAAGTGGGGCTACTCAACCGCTTTCGCAGTGAGCGGGAGCGCCAAGACATTCTACAAAAACTCAAAACTGGCGAAATTGATGTTGTCGTGGGAACTCATCAACTCCTGAGCAAAACGGTCAAATTCCGGGACTTAGGACTGCTGGTGGTGGATGAGGAACAACGTTTTGGCGTCAACCAAAAGGAGAAAATCAAAACCCTCAAAACCCAAGTGGATGTCCTCACCCTCAGTGCGACACCGATTCCGCGCACCCTCTATATGGCCCTGTCGGGGGTTCGGGAAATGAGCCTGATTACCACACCTCCCCCCTCGCGGCGTCCGATTCAAACTCACCTTGCCCCCTATGATCCAGAAACAGTGCGCAGTGCCATTCGCCAAGAATTGGATCGGGGGGGTCAAGTGTTCTATGTTGTCCCGCGGGTTGAGGGCATTGAGGAGGTGGCGGCAAAGCTCCAAGGAATGGTGCCTGGCGCCCGGATTCTCATTGCCCATGGCCAGATGCCGGAAGGCGAACTGGAATCCACGATGCTTGGCTTTAGCAATGGCGAGGCCGATCTTCTTGTTTGTACGACCATCATTGAGTCCGGCCTGGATATTCCCCGCGTCAATACCATTTTGGTGGAGGATGCGCAGCAATTTGGTTTGGCTCAACTCTACCAACTGCGGGGGCGGGTCGGACGCGCTGGGATTCAGGCCCATGCCTGGTTATTTTACCCCCGTCAAGAGGTGCTCACCGATGCCGCCCGTCAACGGCTGCGGGCCATTCAGGAATTTACGCAACTGGGATCGGGCTACCAACTGGCGATGCGGGACATGGAGATTCGCGGTGTTGGCAATCTCTTGGGGGTCGAGCAGCATGGTCAACTAGACAGCGTCGGCTTTGATCTCTATGTGGAGCTGCTAGAGGAGGCGATCGCTGAAATTCGCGGTCAAGAGATTCCCACGGTAGACGATACCCAGGTGGATCTAAATGTCACCGCCTTTATTCCCGCTGACTATATGCCTGACTTAGCGCAAAAGATGGCCGCCTACCGCGCCGTGTCCGCTGCCGCAACAAAAGAAGACTTGATGCAATTGGCAGCGGAATGGAGCGATCGCTACGGCCCTCTCCCCAAATCCGTCCAACAACTGCTGCGGGTAGTGGAACTTAAACAACTGGCCCGCCAGTGCGGCATTCGTCGCATTCGTCCCGAAGGCAAGCAACACGTGATCTTGGAAACTCCCATGGCAGAACCCGCTTGGAAGCTGCTCCTAGAGCAACTCCCTAGCCACCTGCAGAGCCGCTTTGTCTATAGCCAAGGGAAAGTTACTGTCCGGGGTCTGGGGATCCAACCGATGGAGAAACAGCTAGAGCAACTGATTGACTGGTTCAGGCAAATGAAAACTATAAACAAACGGGCCCAGGGTGCTGTCGCCTAAGGGCAACAGGGGAATGGCCGGGTCCGGTTCAGCAACGGTCTTAGGTGGGGGAGAGGGCCGTCTTGCGCGCCTTCACGCGGCAAGAAGGTAAAGAGCAGGCCAACGATATTGACCTACTCCGACATGCTCCGGCTCGAACACTCCCGTCTCCGGGTTGATTTCGTAAGACCTGCGCCGCAAGCCGCGGCCCACCACCTGCTCGCACAGAAGCTGCGATGTGAAGGCTTGAAGCTCTATGATGTGCGTGACCGTCTTGCCATCCCAGCCCTCGGAGAGCACGCCAACGGAGATGACCTTCTGAATCTTCTCAACCAGCTGTCCCGCCTTGCCCACCGTGTCCCCGGTCTGCTGCAGGGGTTCCGCCTGCTCCGCCTTGGTCAGTTCTGAGTTTTAACTCACCTTACGCAGTTTTGAGTAAACTTGGCGCATGCAAAATGGCAAATTTCTTGACCTGTACAGCGATTACCTAATTAGCGCCTTTGGGCAGACGACGACTACCGGGTTGTTTTCTCTCCTGGGTGGAGGGATCAGCCACGACCAAATTCAACGGCTACTGGCATGGCCAGCGGTACACCTCGTCGGCAATGACGGCGATATTGTGCCCTATTGCAAGCACGTATTCAAAAGTATTTTGTTCAAAAGTATTTTGACGTAGGTATCCCTGTCCTCCTGCTGGAAAAGAACGTTCCGTTTCTCCAACTCCTCCTTGGTCATACCGCCATTCCACCATTTGACCTGATTGAAGGGCGTGCTGGCCACGATGAAGGAATTTAGGACCACCGTCGGGTCATCCAGTTGGCGCTCCAATTCCTTGATCGTCAGGTGGAATCGGATCTTCGGGTCCTCCGGGCCCTCCAGATTCCGTAGCCCCTTGGGGTCGATGAATGAGACATATTGCTTGCCATCCACCAGAAGCCAAAGAATGAAGTCAGGATAAAAGTTACCCGCCTCGAAAAAGCCGATGCCGCGACCACGACTCAGGTTGCGGAGCAGATAGAGCTCCTTGCCCTTAAGAAAGTTCTCACCATCACTCGATTCGCAGAACTTCTGAAGATCCAAAACAAAATCGCGCTCACCCTGATTCTCCAGCACTACAGGCTTAACCTCGATCAGGTTGTTGCCGACGTAGATGAGCGGCTGGTAAAGGTGACCAGCAAAAACTATTGCTCTGAAGGAATCTTGCTCAAAAGCCAATTTAGAGAATTCTGCTTCTTTGAGGCGTCCGCTTTCCATAAGGCTCTTGATCGCCTCCAGCTTCTGGACAATGTCCTCGCGCGACTGCTCGATGAGCAATCGGTACTCGCTCACGAAGTTGGGATCGTCCGCGGACAGCTGCTGGTACTCCAGGTGGTCGCCCTCGAATTCCTGTTTCTTGAACTTGTAGTAGCGATCCAGGTATTTCTTGACGAGAGCCGCCGCAATCTCCTGCCAGCGCTGGACCTGCTGGAACGACCAGAACTGCATCTCCTCCTTGGGAATGAATAGGACGTACCAGTCCTTCCGCCCGAGGAGAGCCGGGAGGCTCTTGCGCGGAAGAGTGAGGTTGTGCCAGGCACGCTCGTTCTTGAACTGTTGAAGCTCGAAGTAGATCGCGTCGAAATCGAAGAACGCCAGGTGTGATTGTTCGAAGTAGCACCGATCCCGCTCTGCCAACTGCGTGCTCGTCCGACCGGCGCCGCTGGCCATGGCCTGCAACTTGGGATACCAGTCAAGGATAACCGGGTACCTTTTCAAAAACTCGGGCGGTTCGCCGTCGAGCACCGGCTTTTGACCATTTGTTTTGAAATTGACGCCCTCCTTGAGCCGCACGATCTTCAGCTTCTTGCTCCCAAGGTTCTTGATCACGGGGAGCACGAACTCGATCCGGTCCTCGTTCGCCGGCAGGCCCTCGTCCTCGAGGTACTCCTTGAACTGGCGCATGTAGTCCGCGCGGATGCCGAAGATGTTGAGCGTCTCCAGGGTCTCGATGTGTTTTGGTACGGCCTGTCGCTCCAGCCGCCGGCTGCGCTTGAGCGAGAAGTCCTTCCCCTTGAGCCGGACACCGCGCCCGAAGAGCTGAATGATCTGCGGGCCTTCGTTCCGCCCGATGTTCATCAGCCCCATGGTGCTGACCCGCCAGCTTGACCAGCCCTCGGTGAACTTCTTGGACCCAATGAGGATATTAATCGTGGACGCCTCATCATTCAGGGTGCGGAATAGGGAACCGGAGAACGCCTTCTCTGTGACCACAAGTTCTTGCTGTTCCTCGCAGAGCTTGCAAAGGGCCGAGACGTCGCCGACGTTGATCACGCCAAAGGGCTCGTTGTCCCCCAGCCGTAGCGCCACCTCACCATCCGTACCTTTCAAGTTCTCCACATGCAGTGCGGCGGTCGTGGAAGCATGGAAGAGGACGTGCAGGATATCGTCGAAGACCTGGTCGGGCGTCAAGCCAAGGGTGTTCAGATACTGAAACGCCCCGGCGAAGATGTCCCGGTTCTGTTGATCAAGCAAGCCAGAGTTTCCCTTGAGCAGCCGTTCAATCGTCCCGACGCTTGTGTTGCGCTCGCGCACGAAACTGGCCAAGAACAAAAGAATGTCCACCACGTCGGAAACTTTGCGTTTGTTTTCGGAGCGCACCGCATTGACGCTGCCGCCGACGAAGACCCAAAGCGGGCGCTCAATGAGGAACGGTCGAAACTCATGCGCCTTATCGCGGTAGAGCTTGAGCTGTTGATAAAATGTGACAAGGCAAGCGGTGAGATACCTGCAGCGGATCGTTTCGTCTGAGTCATCGGCCAGGTTCAGGATGCGGTAGTCCTTGCCGTAGCCGTCGCCGTAGAAGTACTTGTACGAGTAATCGAACAGAATGCACTTGGCGTAGACTTGCTCCAGCTCGCGGTTCTCGCTGGCGTTCATCGCCTGGCCGAAGGTCGCCGAGTACTCGAATGAGAATCCGTTTTCGCAGAGCAGGTTCCGCTTTTGCATCCAGGCACCTTCTTTTGTGCCGCTGGTCCCCCGATGCCCCTCGTCCACGAGCACCAGGTTATTGCCCTCGAAGGCGTCCACGGCCACGGTCTTCTCGCCCATCTCGTCGCGCAGCTTGTGGATGTCGAGGATCTCCACCGCGCGGCCCGTGAAGAGACCCCGGCCTTCCTTGGAGAACAGATCGGCCTCGATGCCCGAAAGCTGGAACTCCGCCAGATGCTGGTGGGAGAGCCCCTCGTTGGGCGTAAGCAGGATGACGCGGTTTACCGGCTTACCGCCGTGCAGGTTCAAGTAGTGCTGGTACTGGAGGATGTTGATGTGCATGAGCAGCGTCTTGCCGCTGCCGGTGGCCATCCAGAACGCGACCTTGTTCAGGTCCTGCCTCGTGTACGGCTCGATCTGTGACGGGGAGACTTGGCGACGAGGTGACGGGGAGAGGTCGCCTTGTCCCCTTGTCTCCATGTCACCTAGTCGCGCATTGAAGGCGCCCACGTGGGCATTTAGTTCGGTGAGCAGGCCCTCCGGGTCGCGGAAGTACCGGTCAAGGTAGATTTCGGTAAAGAGCAGTGCTAGGTACTGGAAGTACTTGGGATACAGGAACGGCCCCGCATGGTTCCGCCGCTCCGTGATCCGCCGCCAGTGGCGCACGATGTTTTGGTCGTAGGCCAAAAGCTCGGACGGGGAGACTTGGCGACGGGGCGACGGGGAGCGGTCGCCTTGTCCCCTTGTCTCCATGTCACCTAGTCGCAAAACGTGGTGGAAGCGGGTGACGTTGTTTTCATCGAAGCCTTCTAACTCTGGGGCCTTTAGGTTAGCCGCCAGGCGCTCGAAGCTGCTCACGCCGAAGAGATCGAGCATCCACTGGTGAAGCACCAGCCGCTGCTCGAATTTGAGAGCAGGAGACTGGGAGACTTGGCGACCAGGTGATGCGCGCCTTCGGGCCATCAGCCTTTGCCTCCGGTTCGATCACCCACGGTCCACTTTTCGGGCTGGCGAATCATGGTGACGATCTGCCCGATGATGTGTTCGTAAGCTTGATCCAATTCGGCCGCCGCATTCTGATCTACGTAACCGCAACGAAATGCAAGCTCGATCCACGTTTGGACTTCCGTTGCTTCCGCCTCTGCGTCGTTAAGCTTCGCTGTAAAGGCTGCCTCGTATCGTCGCCTTCGCCACGCCTCCGCAAGATTTGCCGCGACGGAACGCGAGCTGCGCCGCATCTGATCCACCATGCTGTACTTTTCCTCGACCGGAAATGACTTCGTCATCTCGAAAATCTTCATCGCGGCATCCATGGCGTTATTCCAAACGGCTAACTCCTTGTGTGAGGCTATCTTCGCCATGTCGCCCTGTCTCCCTATCGCCTTGTCACACGTCAGCCACGTCAAACATGCGCCGTTGGAATTCCTCTTCGATGAGCCGCACCTTCCAGGTCTGGTCCGCCTTGCGGAGGTTCTCCAGGTTGTTGTCGCCGTTTACGTAGATGATGTCGAACTCCTGATCCCGCGTGTTGTAGCCCTGCTTCTTGAACCAATCATCCAGCCTGTCGTTGTCCATCTCTCGGGTGTTGCGCCAAAGGATGAGCACTTTTTCCCCTTGTCCCCCGGTCCCCCCGTCTCCCAGTCCCAAAACGCCCGTCACCACGCGCACGCCCCCGATGTGGTCAATGGTCTTCACGCGCAGGCCGATGAGGTAGTTGAACGTCTCGACGAGGTCCACGACCGTGGGCTTCGTCTCGCCGGCGGTCCCGGTGGCGATGTTGAGTTTGTAGCTGAAGGGGTCCTCGAAGCGGTCGATGTTGAGGAGCGAAGCGCTCCCGCGGCTTTCCACGTCGAGCATGTAGCGGAGCATGTAGTCTTCGCGGAAGTCTGAGTACTGTTCGAGGATGGATTGCTGGACTTCGGTTCGTTTAAGCTCGAGGTTGTTGAGCGTGTCCTCGTAGGATTCGAGGCGGAGAATCTTCATAATGCGTGGACTGCGTTCGATTTCATCCATTGTGGGCATCTGCTTGGGTTTGCCGTCTTGCCAGTCTTTCGAGTAAACTGCCTTTTTCAACCGCGGAATTAGCACTTCGTAGAACTCTCGCCCCATCTCTATAAGAATGTATTTGCAGCGTGCATATCCCTGACGCATCAAATCTACACAAGCGTGGCCTGTGGTTCCAGATCCTGCAAAAGCGTCAAGAACATACCCCACTGGAGGCAAGGATAGATGGATCCACTTCTGAATCAAACCAATGGGCTTAGGAGCACGAAACACAGTTCGGCCAAACATCTCATCAAGTGTTCTTCGCCCCTTCTCGGTCCTGACTTCAGGGCCTAGCCAAATCGTCTTCGGCTGTTCCAAACGCACTCTTCCTTGCTCATCTATAACCCGTGCTTTTCGGAATATTCTGATCTTTCCTCGAACTTCCCTACCACACAGCAATTCTGTTTGAGCTGCAACCAAGTCACGCCCCCAAGTCCAACATCCTTCAAATCCATCCTCCCAGAAAGGCCAAATTTCGACCGTATCGATTTGCGGCTCCAAAAAGACTTCGCCTGTTTCTGTCTTTACGTAAAGCGGATAGCATAAGTTGGGACGGTTATGGCGACCATATTCACGATGGGTATTCCGCAACTCCACCCACCTAAAACGTGAAACCTCGTCTTGCTCTGAAAAAGATTTAACAATGTATTCGTCTGACCGTGGAAGCCCAAGCAGCGAAGCATTAGGTCCAAGAGCCGCAACGACAAGATATTCATGGGATGTGGACAGATTCTTATCCATAGACCTGCCCGCGGGATTATTCTGAACGATCACTGTTCCAAGCAGGCTTGGACAGCAGACGTCCAAAAGCTCGCTGAGCCGGCGGCATTCGTTCTCGTCAATACTACAGGCCATCGAAGCGCTATCAGTGGCGAGCCGGAGTATGAGTGCCAGCCTATCAACCATCATCGAAAGCCACGTTGAGTGTTGGTACCGGTCCTTGTAGGTGAAACCGTCGTTCCCGGTGTTGTACGGTGGATCGGCATATACGCTATCAATCCGGCCCCTGAACGTCCTCTCCAAGAGGGCAAGTGCCTGGAAATTCTCGCTGTGAATGAGTAATCCATCGGTTTCCTCGTCAATATCCGGAATCGCCGCAAGCAGCCGAAGCTTGAAGGCTTCATCGAAGTGCCGCGTGTCCACCATGAGCGACCGGGGGACTTGGAGATTGGGAGACAGGGAGACATGGAGACTTGACGACAGCGTGAATGGGAGCGAACCAGTCACCCCGTCCCCTAGTCCCCTAGTCCCCTTGTCTCCTTGTCCCCACGTCTCAATGTCCCCATAGAGCCGCACCCACTCGTCGCGCTGGGCGTCGTTCGCGATGATCCGCGCGATGAGCCAGTCGCGCGTCTCCTCATCCTCGATGGCAAAGATGCGGTCGAGCGT
>NZ_DVDW01000023.1:0-2583 GCF_015296045.1 Thermosynechococcus sp. M3746_W2019_013
AACTTGGGCCAACCATTGGCGCTCTTCGAGCTTAATCAATGGCAACTCATCGGCGGAAATCCACTGCGTCAAATCAGCCATCGCACACTTAGCCCCCAGGCTCAGTAGGTGCAAAAAACAACCGTGCCTTCACGCCTCTATGTAGAGTGATTCCGCAAGCGACGCATTCACGCACCAAGCCGTGCACCAGCAAGCGCGACACATGCTCGAGAAAATGCGACGAATAGAGACGAATAGGTACGAGGCTGTGTTACTCGGCAACGGCAAGTGTTTGAGTAGGTTGACATGTCGGACAGCTCATAAAATCGGAGCGAAATCCAAATTCAGCCACTCTGGGAAATCGACAAAAAACAGCCACAACCAAGATTGACCTTAAGCATGACTCACCTTCCTTTTAAGGATGCCCCATAGGTTACCCGCAGCCCAGCGACGGTAACTGCATAAATCATAAAATATAGGGGAAACATTCCTTACAACCATCAAAAACATGCAAAAACATGATCAAAGACATAACAATCAGCCGACACATCTTAGCACACATTGTTTGGGTGAGTGATGATGCCCAGACTCTGGATGGCCATTTCAGGAAGTAGGCTATCTATATCTGTTGTATGAGTTATCTCAGGCAGAAAGCCAATGTTGCTGAGGAGGTTCGCACCAGGTCAGCAAAAGGGTCAACGAGAGGCGCCGACACACATTTGCGGACATAACCTCCCCCAACATCCAGATACCGACCTTTGACGGGTTCGCCTAGCATCCAATACAGAGCTCCGGCCAATTTGCAGGGGATCGAAAAGTTTCTCATTACCAGCCCGGTATCAGCAGCGGCTATAGCGCTTGCGTAAGCTTCCTCCTAACCCGGCAAGTTTATTGTAAACACTCTTAACAAATGGTCCCTGAAAACATTTGACATTGCTGAACCTATCGGCCTGGTTATTCCTGATTACTCCTACAGGGTGCACCAAAGGAAAATTCATCGGCACGCGAGCCATATTGGCCAATTCGCTTGTCCTCCTCGTATGAGTAGCATTAGGACCGAAACCGATATTCGAGATCAGGTTTGTTGCTGGTAGGATGGTTAGCCGACCCTCAACCCAATTCGCAAAAGTCCACTGATAATCCCAGGTATCAATTTCACCGCGATATACCGACTCGAAAATGTTTTTCCAGTAACGCGCTTCGCTTGCATTGCCCACCATATCGACTAGCCAGCCTTCATCGCGGATGCGTGGCCATTTGGACATTGCGATGTCGTAGCTACCGACCCACCGGTCACGCCATGTCGCCCAGCCCCAGATGTGCGTGTATTTCGAGAAGTAATAACTGTCGCCATTGCGACGACGACCGAACTGGAAGTTGTTGCCGCTGATCATACCAATGCGCTGGTCGTGGCGATAGCGTTCCAGTAGTTCCTGGCAAAACCGGAAAAATGTTTGGTCGGGCAGGCAATCGTCCTCGAGGATGATGGCTTCTTCCACCTGTGAAAAAACCCAGTTGATGCCGCTGGAGACGCGCTGCTTGCAACCGAGGTTTGTCTCGGAGAAATTGGTCAGCACTTCGCACTCCCAATCCACGCGTTCAACGACGGCGCGGGCGGCGGCAACCTTTTCGGCCTCGTCTTGTCGATTAACGCGTGGGCCATCGCCAACCACCAATAATTTCGGCGGCCTGGCCTTGGCGATCTCGGCAAAGACACGCTCGGTGGTGTCCGGACGGTTGAAGATGATAAAGGCGACCGGCGTGGTCAAATGAAAGTCGGGCATCGAAAACACCTTCCAAGATAAAAGGCCGCGTTGGCAAGACGTCGTTAACTATGGAATATCAGATGTTCCTTATTCCCCAGGCGTATTGCCACAAGCTCGCCGTCAACAACCATGTTGTAACGGATGGAAGCAATTCCTATCAGACATCCTACAAAAAACAAGTCAGGCGGAGATCAGCTAGCCAGTAACTTCCGGAAATAAGCAATAGTCTTACTCAGCCCGTCTTCAAGGGTTACCTTCGGTTCCCAGCGCAGCTTTTCCTTTGCCAGGTTGATGTCGAGTTGTTGTTGGCGCGGTTTATCTGTCGGCAGGGGTTTGAAAGTGAGTTTCGAACGACCGCCAACCAGCCTCAAGACATTTTCCGCTAGTTCCAGCATAGTGAATTCAACAGATTAATTGGCCCAGTAAAGCCCTTTTAACTCTCCATCAGAAGCCCAAAAGCATCAATCATGTCGTCTACATAGCAGAAACTACGCGTTTGCAAAGCGTCGCCGTAGATATTTAATTTATATTTATATTCTCGATATTCTCGCATTTTAACATCTGCACCATAAAGGTAGACCTCAGAAGTGAAAGCTTGAAAGATTCTGGCTTTCAAGCCCTTGGATAGGCCAAGCATGTCAATCGCCCCATGTACGCTTGTTTTCGTACTCTGCAAAGGGTCCCGCTGATAGTGCACCGGCGAGGCGGGGCAAGCCAGGTTGTATATCTGATCGACCTCGACATAAAGCGGGAATGTCACGCCGTCCCGCATCAGCTCGAAGTAAGGATGCCCTAGCAAATGTGCGATGTTCGTTTTACTACCGGTAAAGAAGTTGTC
>NZ_DVDW01000016.1:0-74082 GCF_015296045.1 Thermosynechococcus sp. M3746_W2019_013
TATCAACGCCGTCGAGGCCAAACTGGAACAACAGATTAATGCCGTCGAGGCCAAGTTAGGGCAGCGGATTGATACAGTAGAATCCACGTTACAGGATATTGCCAAACGACAAGCAGGCACGGATGCGCGGTTATGGGGATTCCTAGTGACCCTGTTGGTGGCTACTGTTGGATTACTGACAAAAGTGCTGTTCTTTGATTTACCTCGCCCCTAAATTCGTTACCTTAAAAACTGGACTAATTCTTCTTAGCCAGTATGTTTCTCAACCTCAAAGATATTATTTTGCTGTTGCATCCCATCTTGGCCTGCACATTTGTTTTTCCCGTGCTTGGTATCACAACGTTCTTTGCCCTGCAAACCCGGCAGCGTCGCCTCAAAGACACCACCTCAATCCCTGCCACAGTCGGCAGTTTGCACGTGAAATTGGGTAATCTCCTAGCTGCTGGCGTCATTGGTATCACATTGGTGGCCTTGGCCTATTCAGTCGTGTTTGGCTTTCAGGGCTTCTTGATGCAGGCGGAGCAGAACAGGCTGCAACCGCTCTCTGTTGTCCTCGTAGCGCTGATGTTTATTGTCACCATTGCAGCAACAGTGCTCCTATATCGCGCTCAATCAAAACTATGGCGTGCTGTCTTTGCCACGCTCTCAGGAATGGGGGTGATCATCCTAGCCTTTCAGCCGGGGGTCTTTCGCCGCGATGACGAGTGGTGGGTTTCTCACTTTTACTTTGGTCTGGCGGCTGTAATGCTGATGATTTTTGCTGTGGCCATTGTGCGAGAGATTTACCAAGATCGATCGCTCCGGTGGCGGCGGATTCATATTGGCTTAAATTCCCTTGCTGTGGTTCTCTTTTTATTGCAGGGCATTACAGGGACCCGTGACCTCTTGGAAATTCCCTTGAGTTGGCAAGCACCCGTAGTCTATCAGTGCAACTTTGATCCGCGATCGCCCCAGTTCAAGACCTGTCCCTAAAAACGAGTCAGGATATACAGCAGTGTGAAGAGGATAATCCAGATCACATCCACAAAGTGCCAATAGATCTCTGCCATAGCCACTCCCGTATGCTTTTGGGCGTTGTAATGCCCGGGGCGGCGCGATCGCCAGATCACCCCCAAAATCAGCAAAATGCCAATAAAGACATGGAGACCGTGGAAGCCCGTCATCACATAGAAACAGCTGGCAAACACATTAGTGCGCAGACCGTAGCCGAGGGTGAGATACTCATACACTTGCCCCCCAAGGAACACCGCCCCCATCGCCGCCGTGAGCCAATACCATTTGCGCATGCCGCGAACATCATCCTTTTTGATGGCAATATCGCCGTAGTGGATAACAAAGCTACTAGAGATGAGGATGAGGGTGTTGATGGTGGGCACAAGAAGTTCCACCTCGGTGCCTTCGGGTGGCCATTGCTCATTCATGCCCCGCAGCAGTAAATAGGCCGCAAAGAGGCCACCAAACATCAGGGATTCAGAAATTAGAAAGACCAGCAACCCTAAAACCCGAAAATCAGGGTGCTCATGGGTATGATCAACCCCTATGGCCGCCCCTTGAGACTCAACAGCACCTTGCATGGCTTGCTCCTAAAGTGTCCTACTCTTCCTCGTCATGATCCTCATCGGTGCTTTCCCTGCGCCGCTCAATGCCATAGTCGTAGGGACCTTTGGTAACCACGGGCAGTACTTCCCAGTTTTCAATCAGCGGCGGTGAACTGGTCGTCCACTCTAGGCTGAGACCGCCCCAAGGGTTATCGCCAGCAACTTTGCCCTTATTCCAGCTCCAAATGATGTTAATCAGGAAGGGAATTATTGAGAAGGCCAAGACAAAGGCACCTATCGTACAAATCAGGTTAATTGGCTCAAACTGGGGATCGTACATAGCAACGCGGCGGGGCATCCCCTTCAGCCCCAACTCATGCATAGGCAAAAAGGTTAAGTTCGTGCCAATGAACGTCAGCACAAAGTGGAGAATCCCTAGGCGTTCATCGAGAAGCCGTCCGGTCATTTTGGGGAACCAGTGGTAAATGCCTGCATAGAGACCAAACACAGAACCGCCAAAAAGCACATAGTGGAAGTGTGCCACCACATAGTAGGTATCATGGACGTGAATATCCACGGGGGCAGTCCCCAAGGTGACACCGCTAAGACCCCCCAAGACAAACATTGACAGTAGGCCAATGGCAAAGAGCATAGCACTGTTGAGGCGAATTTTACCGCCCCAGAGGGTGGCCACCCAGCTGAAGATTTTCACCCCCGTCGGCACCGCCACAATTAGGGTTGAAATCGTAAAGAACATCCGCATCCAAGGGGGTGTACCGCTGGTGAACATGTGGTGCACCCAGACAAACAGACCCACACAGCAGATGGCCAAACTGGAGTAGGCGATCGCCTGATAGCCAAAGATGGGCTTACGGGCATGCACGGGAATCACCTCGGACATGATGCCAAAGATCGGCAAAATCATCAGGTAGACCGCTGGGTGAGAGTAAAACCAGAAAAGGTGCTGGTAAATAATGACATTGCCCCCGGCATCTGGCTTGTAAAACGAGGTACCAAAGTTAATATCAAACAGCAGCAAAATCAGCCCCGCGGCCAGCACAGGGGTTGAGACTAGAGCCAGCAGAGAGGTCGCTAGCATTGCCCAGCAAAAGAGGGGCATCTGATTCCAGCGCATACTGGGCACTTTCATCTTCCAGATAGTGACAATGAAATTCACCGACCCCAGAATCGAGGAGGTGCCCACAAGGACGATCGCCAGAATCCACATACTCTGGGCAGTGGTGGCTGTGATCGTACTCAAGGGCGGATAGGAGGTCCAGCCCGCTTGGGCACCCCCAAACAGGAAACTGGCTAAAAGTAAGGCCCCCGCCGGTGGGTTCAGCCAAAAGGCCAGCGCATTCAAACGGGGAAAGGCCATATCCCGTGCCCCGATCATCAAGGGCACCAAGTAGTTGCCAAAGCCGCCAATCGCTGCCGGCACCACCCACAGGAAAATCATGATCGTGCCGTGGTTGGTGAGAAAGGCGTTGTAAAGATTGGGATCGAGGAAGTCGGAATCTGCCGTAGCCAGCTCCGTGCGCATGGCCACCGCCATCAGACCGCCAATCAGGTAAAAGATAAAGGCAGTAACCAAGTATTGAAT
The DNA here is from genome assembly GCF_015296045.1 of Thermosynechococcus sp. M3746_W2019_013. Classification (NCBI taxonomy): domain Bacteria; kingdom Bacillati; phylum Cyanobacteriota; class Cyanophyceae; order Acaryochloridales; family Thermosynechococcaceae; genus Thermosynechococcus; species Thermosynechococcus sp. M3746_W2019_013. Next base: position 3,142 of record NZ_DVDW01000016.1, read on the forward strand.
ACCAATCACCTTGTGATCAACGTTAAAGGTGAAGTAGTCATACCACTTCCATGCCTTAGGATGCTCAGGGAGGGACAAGGGGGTATCTAGGGGCAGTTGTGCTTGCGCCATAACGCTCTCAAGAATGCAACAGTTCGGAAGAAGCCTAAAGCTTTTCGGGAAAATGGTGGTGGGTCATTGCTTCTACTTGCGCCACCAATTGCGGGGTTATGCCCATCTCCTGGATATGGCGATCGCTCAGGGAGGGAATTACTGGAGCCGTTGCTATCGCTTGGTTTTGATTGCGCCACGTTTCAAAATCCTCTGGGGTATGCACAATCACCTGAGTGCGCATGGCCCCGTGGTAACCCCCACAAAGTTCCGCACAGACCACAGGGTATGTCCCAACTTTAGTGGCCTTAAAGCGCAGTTCAGTGGGGACGCCGGGAATCGCATCCTGCTTCAAGCGAAACTGGGGCACCCAAAAGGAATGGATGACATCCCGCGCAGAGAGATTTAACTGCACGTCCTTGCCGACTGGGATATGCAATTCGCCGGAGACAATGCCACTGTCGGGGTAGGTGAAAATCCACGCATACTGCATACCCGTCACATCCACTACTACGTCTGGGGCTTTGCCTTGAACATCAGGGCTAGCCCCAATGCCAATTTCAGGGGTTTGCGCTGCTGCTAAGAGGGCAGTTGCATCACTGGTAGTCTTCGAGGGGGCTTGGGCAACAACCGCCATCCCTGACTTGGGTGCATGCATCGAGTGCATCGCATGATCCCCCGGATTCAGTCCCCCCATGCGCTGGAAAATATCCACGCTGTAAATACCAAGGAAGATCACAATCAAAGCGGGAATTGCTGTCCAGAAGGCCTCTAGGGGTAGGTTGCCCTCCACGGGTAGCCCATCGCCTTCCTCACCGGCACGGCGGCGATAGCGAATCACAAAAAGGATGATGGCACCCTGTACTACCAGAAAGAGGGCAGTACCAATTGTGAGCATAATGTCAAAGAAGTTATCCACCAAGGGAGCCTGCTCAGAGGCCTGTTCCGGCAGGAGGCCATGGTGATGTCCTACCCAAAAACTAATCAGGGTAACAACAACGCCAGCGGTCAGTGTCCAAATTGAAGCGGGTATTTGTTCCATGGGGCCAAAGCGTCCAGAAAATCCCATCCCGATCCTAGGCAGATTCCCCAAGGATGTGGGTTAAAAGAACCTAAAGATTTATGTTGATTGATTCATGATGCTTAAGGCAGATTGGGCACAGATTAAGACCTTCCCGATGTCATTGAGGACTAGTAGACTCAAGCAATTGTTTACCGGAGGATGACGAATGCTCAATGTCCTTCCCCTGGCTGGGATGTCTTTGGCAAGTCTACACTACTCGACCCATAGAGTAGATCAAACGCAGGTGTATATGGTGGCTGCGCCGATGGCCGAGTATCGGGTGGTTATGACAGAACCAGCGACCAGTGGCCAAGATACCTATTTAGAAACGACGGCGGCTTTTGCGCGGCGTACAGGCGCTGTGGCAGCCATGAATACCAATTTTTTCCGCTGGCTAAATGCCCAATCCCTGCGCTCTTTTCAGGACTATCAAAAATGGATCATGGGGGAGTCCCATCCTGACGGCATTAGTTACCAAGCACTGCGGCAAACGTGCTTGAGGGGTCGAGGCACTATTCCAGCGGGGGTTCTCGGAGCCTACATTGTCAATGGTCGAGTCGTGCGTCCCTATGAGGGGGGCTATTCAGGAATTGTAAATTTTCCTGCCCAAGGAGGCATTGAGTTTTATCGCGGCAGGTTGCCAGAGCAGCCCTTTAATGTGGTCAGTGGCTCGCAGCAGCTTTTAGACGGTGGCAGAAAGCTACCCGTTGATGGCAGCGATCGCACGTCCCCAAAGGCAATTCTTGGCAGACGCGGGAACGAGTATGTCTTTGTTGTCAGCGATGGGCGAGGGAATGGTGGTTCACCAGGGCTTTCTTTGTTGCAACTTCAAGACTTCCTACTGCAGCAGGGAGTAACGGAGGCAACGGCAATGGATGGGGGTGAGTCGGCCACCTTGGTAGTGGAGGGGCAAGTGAAAAATCATCCCCGCGATCGCTATTGCCAACTAGCACGTTGGCTACCTGCTCCCACCCTCACGTTTATTAATCCTGAAGAGGAGGCTCGCGAAACAGCGATGGCCCTGGGGCGATCGCTCAGACCTGTTGGCGCCAACATTGGCTTAGTACCCCGACATCGCCCCCCAGCCTTCCTTTCCTTGGCGTTTTGGAAGTCCTTGCAGCAACGACTACTTGCCCGACTACGGGCTTGGCGAGACGCCGTCTAATTCCTGAAAACCAAGACCAGATTTTGTTAAAATCCTAGTGTTCACTTTGACCGGCACACGCAAAGCTATGATTCAGTCTGCATACTCCCTCCTGCTGACCATTACCCCTTCCCTGAAAGGTTTCTTTATTGGCCTATTGTCCGGCGCCGTGGTTTTGGGTTTAACCTTTGCGGTTCTGATCGCCATTAGTCAGATTGATAAGGTGCAGCGTTCTTTATAGTCAGCAGACCTAGTAGTGGGCCTTGCACTCCCACTAAAATAGGGTCATGGCCATAAAGCCGTGACTCTGGTTTTTTATTTTGCCCCTTTAGGCAATGGGTTAAATGACTTATCTTTCCTTCTCCCCTCTCCTTGGTCAAATTGTTAATGTTGGGCTTGGACCTGCTGGTCTTTTGGGAATCGGCCTCGCTGTTGCTGGGGCGCTTCTCTATTTCCTGCGCTCGATTCAGCCGGAGTTAGCGCGAGATCATGATATTTTCTTTGCCGCAGTGGCACTCCTGTGCGGGGGGATTCTCTTTTTCCAGGGATGGCGCCTCGACCCAATTTTGCTGTTTGGCCAGTTTCTGCTGACGGGCACTGCTGCCTTTTTTGCCTATGAAAGTATTCGTTTGCGGCGAGTGGCCACAGAGCAGGCACGGCGGAATACCCCCATTGTGGATGAAGAGCGACCCGTTAGCCGCAGCTACACCTACCGGGCAGAAATAGAGGAACTGGAACCCTACGACGAGGAGGAGGAAGAGGAGTACCCACCCTTACGGCGAATTCGGGGTAGCCGCGATGTGTCGCGATCGCGCTATGAAGACGAGGATGTAGAGGAGACCCCCCCGGTAGGCCGTTTACCCTCGCGGCGCAGTAGCCCATCCCGTCCTGAACCCCCCAGCCGTCCTAGTGTACGTCGTCCCCCTTCACGGCGTCCTCGACCGACAACATCACCGTCAGATGAGATTGTGGATGAACCCTATCGTCCACCGACACCAACGCGCCAGCCCAGCCGCCGTCCCCCACCACCTACCACAGAAACAGCAACAGTGAGCGATCGCCCCACGCGCCGCCGTCCTCCCCGTCCGCGTCCTGAAGGCACCACCGATGGCAGTGAGTATGTGCCCTATCAACCCTTGGATCGTCCTCCCAGTGATGAGCAGGATAACTCGGCCAATTTTGACGATGAATAAACCCTAGGAGCAAAGGCGGTTGACAATGCGTCGCTATCTTCTGGTTTCAGTCCTTGGCTTGGCAGCAATTTGGGGGGGTGTTTCAGGGAGGACTTGGGCAGCTCCCCTAGAGCAAGCCACCTCGGCTCCCTTGCCGCAATCGGTGCAAGCGGTGGTCAATGGCTTGGATGCGGCAGCCAGTCAAAAGAATTTAGACAGCGTCTTGGCCTTCTATGACCCTGAGTTCAAAACAGGGGATGGTCTCACCCTTGAGATATTGCGCAAACAACTGCCCACTTTTTGGCAACCCTATCGCGATATCCGCTACCGTACCACCGTCAACCGCTGGCAACAGCAGGGCAGTGACTGGGTTCTAGACATTAGTACCACCATTGAAGGCACCGGCGGCACCAGCGATCGCCCGCAAAACATTCGTGGGAACCTCCAGGCCACCCAAGTTATCCGCAACGGCAAAATTATTCGCCAAGACATTACCAACGAGAAAACCACCATCACCATTGGTACAACACCGCCCACGGTTCAACTTTCCCTCCCTCAAACGGTGCGTACCGGCGAGGAATTTAGCCTTGATGCTATTGTCCAAGAACCCATTGGCAATGCGATTCTCCTTGGTGCTGCCAGCGATCAGCCCATCAATGCCCAAACCTACGCCAATCCCAGCCCAGTGAAATTGGAGCTTCTCTCTGCGGGCGGCATTTTTAAGGTGGGACGTGCCCCCCAAGAACCCGGTGGCCGTTGGGTCTCTGTAGCCTTAATTCGGGATACGGGCATGGTCTTGATTACACAGCGACTGCGGGTGGAAAAACCATGAGTGAGGCGGAGTCAACCCCTGTAGAGGAACCTGGCTCGGAAAGCACTGCAGGCATTGGCGCAATTCCAGAGCTTGAGCAAAGTACACCCCTGGTCAGTGGCCTGACTTTAGAACACTGTGAAGGACGCTACCGACTCACGTTGCCTAGCGATTTAGACTGGATTGATTTGTGGCCGCAGTTGCAACTATACCTCGTCGGTCAAGAACACCTCTGGTCAGAGCCCTTACCTGTCGAGTGTGCCTGTGGACAGCGGCTCTTAGATCAGTCACAGCTGCAACAGTTGGCCGAGGCCCTCAGCGAGCATCAGTTGCGACTGGACAAAATTATTACCGGACGCCGCCAGACGGCGATCGCCGCTGCTACCCTTGGCTACAGCGTTCAACAGGGGGAACTGCCACCCTTGCTGGCTAAGGAAATCGACGGCAACCCAGAACCCACTGCCAATCCCCTCTACTTGAAAACCACTCTGCGCTCAGGAATAGAAATTCACCATGATGCCAGTGTGATCATTGTTGGCGATGTAAATGCCGGTGCCAGCATTATTGCCGCCGGCGATATTATCGTTTGGGGCCGCTTACGGGGAGTTGCCCACGCCGGCGCTAAGGGTCATCTAGGAGCGCGGATTATGACCCTTGAAATGGCGGCGACACAGTTACGGATTGCCGATCTACTGGCCCGGACACCGGCTCCCCCTCGTCCTCCCTATCCAGAGGTGGCCTACGCCACAGACCAAGGGATTCAGATTGCCCCCGCCTATACTTGGGGGCGAGTCTTCGCCGTATCCGCAGCACCTTGAGCTAATCTATTCTAGTAAGCCAATTCCTAGGGAGTTCAATGGGGCGCACGATTGTCATTACCTCGGGTAAAGGAGGTGTAGGGAAAACAACCACCAGTGCCAATATTGGTGTTGCTTTGGCCAAATTAGGGCGATCGGTGGTGCTCATTGATGCAGACTTCGGCTTGCGCAACCTCGACCTACTGCTTGGTTTGGAAAATCGGGTAGTTTACACTGCCATTGATGTGCTGACGGGGCAGTGTCGCCTCGATCAAGCCCTTGTGCGTGATAAGCGCCTCAATAAATTGGTCTTGCTGCCCGCGGCCCAAAGCCGCAATAAGGATGCCATTACCCCAGAGCAAATGCGACAGTTGGCATCCGCCCTGAGCAAGCACTATGACTACGTACTCATTGATTGTCCAGCAGGGATCGAAGCAGGATTTCGGAATGCCATTGCCCCCGCACAGGAAGCCTTAGTGGTGACCACCCCAGAAATTGCCGCCGTGCGGGATGCTGATCGCGTGATTGGCCTGCTGGAGGCCTACCGCATTCGCAATAGCCATCTCATTTTGAATCGGTTGCGCCCGGCAATGGTGGCAGCCAACGATATGATGTCCGTCGAAGATGTCCAAGAAATTCTGTCTATTCCCCTGATTGGTATTGTCCCTGAGGATGAGAAGGTGATTGTTTCCACCAATAAGGGGGAACCTTTGGTCTTGGCAGAGTCGCCGTCGCTGGCTGGACAGGCCTTTATGAATATTGCCCGCCGCCTGGAGGGGGAAAAGGTTGAGTTTCTCGATCTAGAGGCGGCAAGCGGGGGATTATTCAGTCGGATTCGACGCTTGTTTGGGGCAAAGGGATGATCAGCGAACTTCTGGAGCGGCTGTTTACGCGCACTCCCCCCAGTCGCACCACCGCTAAAGAACGCCTGAAGCTGGTGTTGGCCCACGATCGCACGGCGCTGACGCCACAAATTCTAGACAATCTGCGGCGAGATATTTTGGAGGTAGTCTCCCGGTATGTGGAGCTAGAAACAGAGGGGCTAGCGGTTTCCCTAGAGTCGGATCAGCGGACAACAGCTCTGATTGCCAATTTACCCATTAAACGGCTGAAGCTGCCTCCAGAGGATGCGCCAGAGAATTTCCCAGCAGAAAACGAGGAAGAAGAACGTTGAGTACCGTTACAGTTGGGCTAGCAGCGATCGCCAGTGGCGCGATCGTGGCACAGGCACCTTGGGCAGCTGTTTTAATCGCCCGTTTAGGGTTGGGTTGGCGACGCCCTTCCCCCTTGACCCCTCAGCCCTCCCGCCCAGAAAACTTGGCCAAGGTATCAATTATTGTACCCACCCTCAATGAGGCGCAGCGACTGCAGCCCTGTTTGGAGGGTCTCATGCGCCAGGGCTACGAGGTGCGGGAAATTCTTATTGTCGATAGTCATTCCCAAGATGGCACAGTTGAGATGGTACGGGCGGCGCAACCCTGGGATCCCCGTCTGCGAGTGGAGTTTGATCCTCCCCTACCGCCGGGGTGGGTGGGGCGGCCTTGGGCATTACATACGGGCTTTTGTCGTGTCCATCCTGACAGCGAATGGATTTTGGGAATTGATGCGGATACGCAACCGCAGCCCGGTCTTGTGGCCAGTCTTTTGGAAACAGCACAGCGGGAGCAATTGGATCTCATTTCCCTCTCACCCTGCTTTATCCTCAAGACGGGAGGCGAATGGTGGCTGCAACCGGCGTTACTTTTAACCTTGATCTATCGCTTTGGTGCAGCTCCGCCTGTGGCAACGCAACCGGAGCGGATTTTGGCCAATGGTCAGTGCCTGTTGGTGCGGCGATCCTGCCTCGAAGCGATCGGGGGGTACCAGGTTGCCGCTTCCTCCTTTTGTGATGATGTGACCTTGGTGCGAGCCATAGCAGCTGCGGGGGCGCGGGTGGCCTTTCGGGATGGCTCAAAGGTACTCAAGGTGCGCATGTATGAAGGAATGGCAGAAACTTGGCGGGAATGGGGGCGATCGCTGGACCTGAAGGATGCAACCCCAATTGCCCAAGTGTGGGGCGATGCCTATTTCCTCTGGGCAGTCCAGGGATTACCGTTGCCCCTGTTGGTTTTGGGGTTAGTGGCCCTGGCAGTCACTACTCCCACCCTGCCTCTTGAGATGGCGACATTGCTCAATGGCCTCCTGGTGCTGATTCGCTGGGGCATGACACTGGCGATCGCCCCTGTCTATGATTGGCAGACGGGTCAAGGGCGCTGGCTCTTTTGGCTGTCACCTCTTGCGGATCCCCTAGCGGCACTGCGCATTACCCTCTCCGGTTGGCAACGTCCCAAGCAGTGGCGAGGACGAACCTACAGTTCGCAAACTTAGAGCTTTTTGTTTATCAGGTTGACCGGATCGATGACATCGATGACATTGACGAGAACATCACTCTTAACTGCGGCCCAAGGGGCACTTGCAACTACATTTGCGGCAATTGATGGCCGCGTCAAGAAAAATTTAGATCGAGTTCTGGCAGCCTTTCGTCAGCACCGACTGGGGGTACACCACTTCAGTAGTATGACCGGCTATGGCCACGGCGATCTGGGGCGAGAGGTCCTGGATCGGGTGTTTGCACAGGTGATGGGGGCGGAGGCAGCTTTAGTGCGGGTGCAATTTGTCTCTGGTACCCACGCGATCGCCACCGCCCTCTTTGGGGTGCTACGTCCTGGGGATGAACTCATTTCCCTTGCCGGTGCTCCCTACGACACCCTAGAAGAGGTAATTGGCCTGCGGGGTCAAGGACAGGGCTCCCTCAGGGACTTTGGTATTCACTATCGCGAAATTCCCCTGCTGACCAGTGGTGAGCCGGATTGGGGGGCGATCGCCACCTGTGTTCAACCCCAAACCCGGATGGTGTTCATTCAACGCTCCTGCGGCTACACATGGCGCCCCAGCCTCAGCCTCGAAGACATTGGCAAAATGATTCAACTGATCAAGAGCCAGAATCCCGATGTGGTCTGTTTTGTGGATAACTGCTACGGTGAGTTTGTCGAGACCCAAGAACCACCCCATGTCGGTGCCGATTTAATTGCTGGCTCGCTGATTAAAAACCCTGGGGGTACCATCGCCACAGCGGGGGGCTATTTAGCGGGACGCGCTGATATCATTGAGCAGGCCAGTTATCGCCTCACCGCACCGGGAATTGGGCATGAAGGGGGGGCCACGTTTGATCAACATCGCCTGCTCTTTCAAGGGCTCTTCTTAGCACCACAAATGGTCGGTGAAGCCCTTAAGTGTGCCCACCTATTGGCCTATGTCTTTGACCAACTGGGCTATCCAGTCAACCCTGCCCCCCTCGCCCGCCGCCGCGATGTCATTCAAGCCATCCAATTGGGCAGTCCTGAGAAGCTGATTGCCTTTTGCCGCACCTTGCAACGCTACTCCCCCGTGGGTTCCTACTTGGATCCAGTACCGGCACCCATGCCCGGCTATGCCGATGATCTGGTGATGGCTGGCGGCACGTTTATTGATGGTAGCACCTCAGAACTGTCTGCTGATGGCCCCTTGCGTCCACCCTATATTGTCTTTTGTCAGGGAGGGACCCACTCCACCCACATGGCCTTAATTTTAGAAGCGCTCCTAGAGGATCAAACCTTTTGAGGCCAGCCGTAAGCTTGGGCAACTGCTTCCCATTGATACAAAATGCTTTGCTCAAAGGCTTCCTGCCAGGTGGGGCAGGTCGCTTGGGTAATTTGGTGTGCCTGTGCCCCCATCCGCTGGCGATAGTGAGTATCGTCTAACAGCCGGCTAATGGCGGCCGCCCAATCTTGGGGGTCGCGACTGTAAACCACTACCCCATCCTCCCCCGGGGCTTGGACATATTTGCGTCCACCATCAAAACCAGAAATGACGACCGGTAATCCCGCTGCCCGTGCTTCCACCACCACATTGGGTCCTGTTTCCGACTCCGAGGGAAAAACGAATAGATCACTGCTGGCATAAATTGCCCCCAATTTTTCTTGGGGCACCTTGCCGATGAGGGTGACGCGATCGCCCAAGAGGTCTTTGACAAGGACAGCCTGCGCCCCTTCACCCACAATCAGCACATGGAACGCCTTTCCTTGGCTAGCTAACACTTGAGCTGCCCGCGCCAACAGGAGCACATTTTTACTGGCATCTACCCGACCGACAAAAAGTATGATCGGCTGTTCTGGCAGGTGATACTCCTCCCGTAGCCATCGGGGATTGTGAAATCGCGGATGAAAGCGATCGCGATCAATGCCCCGCTGAAACCATGCCACCCGCTCAGGGGGCAAAAACGTGAGCAGCCAATCGGCATCCTGCTGCCGCGAGACCAGTACGCGATCGCTGGCCCGCATAAAGCCCGCTAGTTTTCGTTCGGCTTGGCAACCCAACCACTGATCCACCTGTAGTTGCTTCAGCCATAGCCACCGCCAAAATTGCCGCCCCCAACTGCGGCCACTCATGCGCCAAATAATTTCCCGTGAATAGGTGCGGGTCAGTAACGGCAAATCCGTGTGAATCGAACTGAGCAGCGGACGACACTGCTGGCGGCAAAAGCGGCGCACTGTTTGAGCAAAGCTAAAGGTATCTGTAATGTGAAACACCTGATGTTGGGGTAAGTAACGGCGCAATCCCCAGTGAAAGGGAGCGACATCGGTCATACCTGCCCCTTGGCGCATGATTTCTAGTGAGTGCGTGCTGAATTGGGGCGGCAGCAATTGGTAGCGAACATTGGCCGCCACCTCTAGGGTTTGTTGTTTTGCCCCAAGGAAATAGAGCGTCAGGTCAACGCGGTCTAGGTAGTGGCTGGCAGCTTCAGCAAAACGTTCCCAACATTTGACATGCCCGCCGGCATTGGGGTGCCATTCTAAGCAAATGAAGACAGCAACAGATAATGGTTGTGGCAATCTAGTCTTCTCAAGGTTGCATTTTATTAAAGATTCACTGAATATCACATTATAAATATCGCATTATAGAGTCATTCACAGTGAGCCATGATGGGCTATCGTAATCGCGCGATCGCTATTCTCTTAGCGTTGGCTGGCATCTTTCTGCCGGGACTTCATAAGTTTTATTTGCGCCAACCCCTATGGGGGGGAGTTTACCTGATGCTGGGGCTACTTTTTTCGACAGAACCCCACGGTTCTCTAGGTAGCATTGCTCGTATTGCCTGTGTGATTGAGGCCGTGTGGTATTTGTTTCAGGGGGCTGATGCCTTTGATGCCACCTTTAACCCCAACATTAGTGCGGTGGTTCCAAAGCTGCCGGCCCCTCCTCTTGAGAAATCAACCTAGTACCGCCAATAGCGACGACCTTGCCAAAAAATCCCCACGGCTGTGCCAATCAGGAACACGTCGGTGACAGGAAAAAATAGGGGCCGCAGTCCGAAGGTACTGCCCAAAAAGCTCAAAAACATACTGCCCACTAGGACACACAGAAATAACGCCCAAAGGGTACCGCTATAGATAGGTGCTGGGTTAAACCACACCTCTAAAAAGATCACTGCCACCATCCCAAGGCCAATGCTCAGACCAAGGCGGACTAACAAAACCAAGGGAGGTTGAAGCAGGATGATCAGTGCCTCGCGCACCGCCGTAACGGCACCCGCAATATAGTAAAGCCCTGTATCAAACAGCGCTGCAAGCAAGGCAACGAGAAGACCTGTGGGCACTAGCGATCGCCACGGTAGTGCCTTAAACTGTTGCCAAGGATCGGACACAACCAAGACTCACATTCAGGATAGTCAGGATATTGGCAGAACCTAGGGCATCGGTAGATCGCCGAGGCTCATTTCCAGCTCCATGCGCTGTTCCATCTGGCGCAGAAAATACCCCGTCATCATGGCTGAGGCCAATAACCCCGCCAAGTTGTCGCGATCGGTGGCAATTTGGACATTAAAATCCTCAGAGGGAAGACCACCCACGAGACCTTGAACATTTTGGCTGATAATTTGGCGAATTTCTGGACTGACGGAACGGGCAATACGGGTCAAAACTTCTGGCGATTGGCTTTGCAGGTACTTCAGGAGCAGATTGGGCTGCCCATCCTCCGTAGAAGACTGGTAGAAATTAGCGTTTCCGGGATCAAAAACCATAGGCAGTGCTCGTTAGTTATGTTAACTATATGTTACCAAAACAAAATACCGTCCTAGAGCCAAGGCTCCCGTGCTCGCTGCTCTAACTGTAGAATAGACCTCAGCACTCAGTCAGACTGAATACACGAACACACAAGGATTCTTGCATGACTGCCCTCGATCAGCTTCAGCCTGCCAACCCTCGGGAAGTCAATATCTTTGCCCCCTATATGCGTGCTGAGAAGCGTCCACTACTGCCCTTGGGCATCGCCCTCTACCGTCTGGGTAAGTTGGAGGGACAACGGGGAATTGAAGGCGGTAACAATGTTGATTTTGTTGCCACATGGACGATCGCTAACTTGCCGGCGGATTTATCCCGCTGTACGGTGACCTTTGATAACTCTCCTGATCTACAGTACGAAATGTCTATCACCACATTTGAACTGGTGGATTATCTCATTGATGTCATTATTAACTATAAAAAACATCGTATTGCTGATTTTTCCAAAGCATTTTATCGTAAGCTGTTACGGCTTGACTAAGGCTTGTGTGTTTAGGATTGGGGTTGCGGGAGGAGTAACTCAACGGTGGGAAAGCATTTATTGATTGGTTCAATTGTTCCCTATAGCGGCAAGTCTGCAACGATTATAGGCTTGGCCAAGCTCTGTCGCGATCGCCACCTGCGCATTGCCTATGGTAAGCCCCTGGGTACATACCAACCCGCCAGCGATAGCGAAGAAACCGAAGCCGATGTCAGCTTTTTACAGGAAACCCTGAACCTAGAAAATGTACGGCCCACCTTGCTCACCCTGACTCCAGAAGCCATCAAGGGGCGACTGACGGGCACAGATCAGCAGGATTATCGCCAAGCCCTAGCGGCCTATCACCACATCAACAGCGAAGACTTAGTGCTTCTTGAAGGGCCAGCAACATTAGCAGAGGGGCGACTGTTTGATTTGGACTTAGCTCAGATGGCAGCGGTGTTGGAGGCACCGATTTTACTGGTGGTGCGCTATGAATCCCCCTTGGTGGTGGAATCGCTCCTCCTAGCCAAGTCGGAATTGGGCGATCGCCTATTGGGGGTGATCATCAACGATATTCCCGCAACCGAGACCCAACCCTTGCCTGCTATTCGCCAATATCTCGAGGCCCACCAAATTCCAGTTTTTGGTACATTACCCCGCAGTCAGTTGCTGCGCAGTGTCAGTGTCAAAGAATTGGTACGCCAGTTAAATGCCGAAGTGTTGTGCCGTCCTGATCGCTTGGATTTGCTGGTAGAAGAACTCACCATTGGCGCAATGAATGTCAGTGCTGCCCTGAAGTATTTCCGTAAAGCGAACAATATGGCGGTGATTACGGGGGGCGATCGCACCGATATTCAATGGGCGGCCCTGGAGACCTCCACCCACTGTCTAATTCTCACGGGGCATTTGCCGCCTTCCCCAGCCATTCTTGCCCGTGCCGAAGAGTTGGAAATTCCCATTCTCTCTGTGGATCTGGATACGCTGACGGCGGTGGAAATTGTGGATCGTGCCTTTGGTCAGGTGCGTCTTCATGAAATCGCCAAAGTCAAGTGTGTCGAGCAAATGATGCAGGAGCATGTGGATGGCGATCGCCTGCTGACCCAGTTGGGACTCTTGACGGTTGAGGCCTAGCGTTTGACAGTCAGGGCAAACATCAGTACTTGAGTCGGGGTTTTGCCGTCAAAGTTGTTATCGCCAATGATATAAAGCGATCGCGCCCCATCGGCCAAGGGGGGGCCAAAACTCATCCCCTCCAAATTGGTTAAGGGAATTCCTAGGGTCTTGAAATCCAAAATCAGACGTTTCTGCACAGGGCGGATGGGACCCAGATCAACCGGCAGGGTGGCCATGCCAAGGGTATCTGTCGCTCCCGCTAGGGATACTTCAAAGAGTTTGATGCCATGTCCTACCCCCGGACTGTAGGTGCGCTCCAAGCTGAGAAAATGGCCACCATTGTCAAGGGCAAGTAGCTCTACGAGGCCATTGAACACTGCCTCGGAGGGATCCAATGGATAGAGATGCTCCGCCAGCAACACAGGGGCAACATCCCCCCGCAGGTAGTGGAGCAGACGGCAGTAAATAGGGATATTGGGACGGACATCTTGGGCAAGGGCAGATTCAACACCGACAAACAGGCGATCGCCCGCCGGGGAAAGCGTCAGCGCCTCAAAGCCAAGATTATTGCGAATCCCTTGCTGACCATTGGGCAGATAGTATTTGGGAATGGGTAGCGCTGTAATGGTTTGTCCATTGTTGCGCTCAAACTCCTTGATCCAGGGCGAGCTAGCTGTGGCCGTTACCCCTTCACTGCTAATCAGCAGGTGTCCCTCGGGCGTCAGGGCAATTCCCTCAGTATCGGCGGTGTTGGGAGGATACACCTCACCATTCATCTGCTGGAGAAAGGTCACGCCCTTGGGGGTAATGGCTTTGGGAGTGATCTCGAGGGTGTAAAACCGAGGTTGCTGGCGATCGTCACTGATGGCATAGAACTGCTGTTGACGCTGATCGTAGGTCAAACCCGACAGCCCTCCCACCTCGGTATTTCGCCACTGGCTGCCGACGGCTAATTGGACTTCGCCGCGAAATTCCACCCCCACCTTCAGAAACAGCCGCTCCGCCGCTTGCACTTGGGGGAGCGCACATCCCCACAGTAGGCAAAGGAACAGAAGTCCCATGAGCAGGCGTCGCCCGTACATCAGCCTATCTTAGCGGTTACGATTTGTACCTTGAGTGCCCCCCTGTTGATTTGGGCGTTGGGGGGAAGCGGGTTGATTCGCTTGGTTTGGGCGCTGGGCATTATTGCCACCGCTGCGTTGCAGGGCAAACTGAATCGCCTCAGGGGTTTGTACCAGTTGAATTTGACCAGCCACCGGATCGTTGGTGCTGAGCATGGTTGCCACCAAATTATCCAGCATGACAACGCGGATACCCGTATCCTTGATCAGTTCCGGTCGCTGCTGACGGGCTTGGTCCACTTCCCGTTGGAGTTGCATTTTATCAAAGTAAAAGGGAATAAACCGCTGCGTGCGGGTCTGGCCGTTTTCGCGCACTTGTGCTTCTACGGCGATGGGGTTGCCTGTTTTGCTATCCGCTAGGAAAAAGAGGGGAGTACCACCTATGAACGGTTTGCCATCCTTGGTCAGAATTTTGCCATCGCGCTCGACCAAATCACCACTTTGTTTGAGCAGATTCACCGCCGCCTCCAGTTGGGGTTTTGAGGGAATAATGTCCACACCAACAACAGGATTTTTTTGGCTTTCGAGGGCAATTTTCACCGCACCACTGAGGGCAGCCGCAGAAATCCGCGCCACACGACCAATCTCGGGCTGCTGCGTTTTGATGGCATTGAGGGCACCTTCAGCATCTTTCTGACTAATAAAGAAGGTAAACACTTGGGTTTTCTTATTTCGATCTTGGGGGTTAGGGATTTCAAAGGTCAGCGGCTCCCCTTTGTCGTTGGTGATCATAAAAACGGGCACATTGTTGAGAATCTGCAGCACCTGTTCTTCCGGTAAGGCGGTGGCAGTCTCATAGCGGCCAATAGCAGGAGCGAGCCACAGGCTACTCACTAAACCTGCCAAAACACTCAAGTGTGCCAATCTCTTCATACAGTCTCCTAAATGAATGCTCTGTTGCAGTAGGTGAACTCTCCAAATTTAGTCCCTGAGCTGTGGAGAGGGGTAGCGATCGCAATGTAGTACCTAACTCACACCAAAACTTATGCACCAAACCAGTGGGTATTTTTACATATGACGTACTCTCTTTGCTTTTCCACCCTAGGCCAATTTGACGCAATGGACAAGGGGCAAGTTTCTAGAGTCTTCGCCGAACTAGCGTTCAGGGTCTAGGGGCTCTAAACTAGTAGCGCTTTTGAACCAGCCCTTGCGCCAGAAAAAGAAAAATAAACTGCCCGCGATGGTGAGCATGAGCGCCCAGCAGGCCGGATAACCCCAATACCACTTCAATTCTGGCATATTCCAAGGGGAGGCATCGGGATCAAAGTTCATGCCATAGATACCGACAATAAACGTTAATGGTATGAAAATCGTCGAAATGATCGTCAGAATCTTCATAATTTCGTTCATTTTATTACCAACGGAGGAAAGATACACCTCCATTAAACTGGCCGCCAGTTCGCGGTAGGTTTCCACCATATCTAGCACCTGAATTGCATGGTCATAACAATCCCGCAGATAGATACGCACTTCCTCCGAAAGGAGGGGGCTGGAATCTCGAATCATGGCATTGATAGCATCCCGTTGCGGCCAAATGGCACGGCGCAGCGCCAGTAGTTCGCGGCGCACTTGGTGGACTTCTTCGAGGATGGCGGGACTGGGATGGGTAACAACAGCATCCTCCAGCGCCTCAATACGCTCGCCATAGTCCTCCAGAACCGGATAAAAGCCATCAATAATGGCATCTAGGAGGGCATAGGCCAGATAATCGGGGCCGTAGCGGCGAATAATGCCCCGACTTGTCCGAATCCGCTGCCGCACTATCTCAAAACAGTCCCGTTCGGGTTCCTCCTGGACGGTGAGCAAGAAATGTTGCCCCAAGACAAAGCTCACCTGTTCGGTATAAAAGCCGTGTTCATTTTCTTTGGGGGTGACCATGCGGGTAATCAGGACCATGTAATCGCCATGGTCTTCAACTTTGGGGCGCTGCGGAACGTTGACAATGTCTTCAAGAACAATGGGGTGCAGCTGAAAAACTTGACCGAGGCGCCGCATCACATCTTCATCGCCAATGCCTTGAACATCAATCCAACTGACAGACGGACTCCTGAGGTAGGGGCCACATTCTTCCGGAGTTTCTAAAATGCGACGGCTGGCCTGATCTAGCTGATAGTCAATGAGAATAATGGTCGGTGGTGGAGCGTCAGCCTCAATACTGAGGGTGCCGGGCATGGCTCCGGGTTCATCAAAGAAGTAATCTTCGAGATAGTTATCTTCTTCCTCGGCAGGGGGTGAGGGGACATTGCGGAAAAAGTGAAAGGGTTGCCTGGCCATAAAGGGTAACAGACGGAGGGCAAACGGGCTACTAGAAACTTAGGGCAAATTGAGCGGCAACGTCCCAAAACTGCCTGAAAAGTTAAGATTTTTAAGTGTAGTGGCATTCACGGTGGGAGCGGTGCGGTGAATTCTCAAGTTTCGAGAACCTCAGTGTCAATTTGGGTCGCGATCGCCCAACTGTTGCGGTGGCATAAGCCGGCAGGTCGTTTGATTCTCCTCATTCCTGCCCTCTGGTCTTTGACATTGGCTAGTGAAGGCTTGCCGTCGTTGAAGTTGCTACTGATTATCACGGTGGGGGCGATCGCCACGAGTGCGGCGGGCTGCATTGTCAATGACTGCTGGGATCGCAATA
Organism: Thermosynechococcus sp. M3746_W2019_013; assembly: GCF_015296045.1. Lineage (NCBI taxonomy): Bacteria > Bacillati > Cyanobacteriota > Cyanophyceae > Acaryochloridales > Thermosynechococcaceae > Thermosynechococcus > Thermosynechococcus sp. M3746_W2019_013. The sequence continues at coordinate 19,682 of NZ_DVDW01000016.1, forward strand.
TTGACCCCCATGTGCAGCGGACTCAAAACCGCCCCCTAGCCAGTCGCCGACTCTCCCTTGGTGTAGCCTTGGGTTTGATGGTGATTGCTTTACTCTGTGCTTGGGGATTGACATTCTACCTTACTCCCTTGGGGTATTGGCTGGCGGTGGCGGCAGTGCCGGTGATTCTCCTCTATCCCTTGGCGAAGCGAGTGTTGCCAATTCCACAACTGGTCTTAGCAGTGGCCTGGGGGTTTGCTGTGCTCATTCCCTGGGCAGCGGTACAGGGACGCTTAACCTTGACCACCGCGTGGTTGTGGGCAGCAGTGGTGATGTGGACATTAGCCTTTGATACGGTGTATGCCATGCCCGATCGCCCCGACGACCGCCGACTGGGGGTCAATTCCAGTGCCTTATTTTTCGGTGCCCATGCGCCCTTGGCGATCGCGCTATTTTATGCACTGACGGTGATATTCCTGATGATTGTTGGCTTGAGGGCAGGACTCCCTTGGCGATTTTGGCTGGCTTTGGCAGTCACCACCTACTTTTGGCTGCGCCAATCCCTGCAAATTTACACCCACGAGCGCCGCGATACCCAAACAACAACGCTCCCCATTCAGACCTATGGTCGTTACTTCAATGAAAATGTCTGGTTGGGCTTTTTGCTCTGGGTGGGGATGTGGTGCCCTAGGCCTTAGTCAAGAGCTTGGGAGAAACCTGCCACGGCACAATTGTCAGAATGTCCACTTGGGCACAGTATTTGAGATCGGCTTCATTGCCCAGATTAAGGAGGCGCTGCCCGTGGCTGGAATGGTGAAAGAGGGTCAATAGATCATCTTGGTAGTAGCGGTACAGAGCAGTGGCAGCAATGGTTTCGTCATTGCCAGCAAGGGTTTCGAGGGGGGCATCCTGCTGACCCCAGAGGTAATGAATCAGTGCCCCAGCACAGACAGTATCTTCGAGGGAATAGCTGCCTTCCCAGCCCGAACCAACAATCCAGAGGGTTTCCGGTTGATGTTTTTGGACAAACTCAGCAACGGCGGCACGATTGACAAGGGCGGCAGCGAGAACGAGGGGACTTGCCTGAATTCGCTCAAGGGAACGGGTGCCATTGGTAGTACTCATAAAGAGGCGACATCCTCTCACCCGCTCCGGCAAGCATTCAGCAGGAGAATTGCCCATATCAAAGCCAGCAACTTTTTTCCCCCCCCGTTCACCAACGCGAATCCGCTTGGCTGCCGGCCATTGCTGACTGACTTGTTCGAGTTCTGTCAGATCACTAAAGACTTGAACGGCTTCTGCTCCAGCGGCTAGAGCAGTGGCGATCGTGGTGGTTGCCCGCAGGACATCGACAGCAATGGCACAGTCGGGCTGCCAGTCGGCTGGTACACCCTCTGGTGTGTGGTAGGTATAGATTTTCATAAATGGAAGGGGAGTTTGGCTACGATGATCCTTGATACATAAAGTATGTCACCATTGGGATCACTGTAGCGGCAATGAGCAGGGCAACCACAAGAATTGTGGCGGAGCGATCGTCCGTTTCCTCTTTGCTTTTGTAGGTTTTCTCGACAACCACTTCGCGTACCACTGGGGGTCCCGGATCCGGTTCGCCTTTGAGGACTTTCCCAAGGCGATCAACGGTGTCAAGTACCGATTGATTGTAGTTGCCCTCCCGCAGGGGCACCCGCATCGTTTCTTGGACAATACTTTCAGCGGTCTCAGGATTCAAGCGCTCGGCCACGGCGTCGCCATAATGAATCGCTGTGCCATTGGTGACGGTATCGAGGGCAATGATCACTTGATTGGCCTGGGACGCAGGATCGGGAAACCACTGGCTAAAGAGGTCATCCACAAAGCTCTGGGGGGTTTCGCCATAGTCAAGGCGGTGTAGGGTAACAATATGAACATGAATGCCCGTTGCCTCGGAGAGGTCTTGGAGCGATCGCCCAACACTGCCTTGGGTGACGGCACTGAGCACATTGCCCTCATCAATGACCCCGGCTGCTGTTCCCGGAAAGGGGATATCGATCGCCCCGGTTGCCCAGACAGGGGTGACCCACAACGTACTAGCGAGTAGTGCCAGCAAAAGATAGCGAATGCCGTTTTTCCAAGCCACTTGCCAATGCATCTGTGCTTCATCCTGTATCTCTCAATGCAATTTTCCCAGATATTGCTTGCAAAACTAAATTTTCTTTTAACAAATCTTAAAGTATTTCCCAAAGAACTGCTCTACGAAGGAGCACCCCCAAGCGTAAACCTTGCCCAAAAATAATGTCCTTGGTTATTAGTCAAGGATTTGAAAGTAAGTGGGTTTATCAACCTAACCCATAGAAATGGTACAGCTCTCTTTCAATAGAATACGCTTAACACTGTGAAGGTCACTGTAGGGTAGTATTTCATCGCCTTCGTTTATTCTATATCTAGAAAAACCTCCATATTTTAGAAAAAAGCTGCATGTCTGCTTCGGTAACCCATTCCTCTTCTCGTTGGCGATCGCTACGCAATAATGCCCTGTTGATTGGGGTGGCTGTGCTGATCACACTCCTGATTCGCGTTTTTGTAGCGGAGTCGCGTTTTATTCCCTCAGAGTCTATGGAGCCAACACTTTGGCCCGGCGATCGCATTGTGGTAGAAAAGATCACCTATCGCCAGCGATCGCCCCAGCGGGGGGATATTGTTGTCTTCTATACTCCACCCCTCTTGCAAACCCTGGGCTATGGTGCTGATCAAGCCCTGATTAAGCGGGTGATTGCGACAGCCGGGGATACCGTTGCCGTGCATGATGGCCGCGTTTGGGTCAACGATCGCCCCCTCGATGAGCCCTACATTGCTGAGCCACCCATTTATACCCTCTCTCCAGTCACCGTGCCAGAGAATATGCTTTTTGTTATGGGGGATAACCGCAACCACAGCAACGACTCCCACATCTGGGGATTTTTGCCCCTGGAGAATGTCATTGGTCGGGCGATCGCCTGCTATTGGCCCCCTAACCATGCGGGCAAAATTTTGTCTCCGGCTACCTAGGTGGCCAGCTGCATCACTGTTTGGCATCCTCCCCCCTTCCTCACTCAATGGGCAGCTCGGCTCACCTAACAAATAGGTTTTCATGGTTTTAATAACCGTTGCTCCCACCTGTAGCGCGCTATGGGTTTGGCTGCAAGCCAAAGATATCGTAAGAAAACACTGCTAACCAACTCAAATGATCGTCGCAGCAAGAGACTGCCGCCAAATTGTATCCTCTGTTTTAGAAAGGTAATTAGAAAGGTAAAAAGTGATACATTGACAGTTGATGCCGCCGCAAGCGATCGCTAGGCTAAAGATGCCTCCTTAGGAAGTGTCATCATGTACAGTGAACATACTCCCCAAGCGATCGCCAACCGTCGTTATCAGGTCAGAATTGGTCAATACTTCAAGGAGGGCTGGGAAATTTTCAGCACTCAACCCGCTGCCTACATTGGCTTCCTGGTTCTGATGACGATTATCAATGGTGTACTCAACAATATTCCAGGGGTTGGCCTGATTGTTAGCACGATTTTGTCAGGGCCCTTCGCCGCAGGCTACTACTTTTTTAGCTTTCGCATTGCCCGCAACCAAAGACCCACATTTAGCGAATTTTTTAATGCGTTCAAAAACAACTACTTTTTGCCCATCCTATTGACAAACCTAGCGATCATCTTGATTACGAATGTGTTTGTGATCAGTGCCAGCCTTCTATTCATGATTGCGGGGCTACCCTTGTTGCAAAGGATATTAGAGCAGGCGGCAGCTGAAGCAGCGAAGCCCGATGCCGACTTAGAACAACTGCTAGCGTTACTGGAGCAGCTTCCCCCTGTACCGGATGGACTCAACCCTGTTTTAATCTTCCTGGGTGTGGTCCTGCTGCTGCCGGGGATTTACTTTGGGATAGCCTACGTGTTTGCTGTACCTTTGGTGGTGGAACACCAGTTTGACGTGTGGCCAGCCCTAGAAACAAGTCGCCGCTTGGTCTCCCGTAATTGGTGGCGCTGCTTTTTCCTCATTGTGTCAATTATTTTCTGCAATATTTTGGGCTTTTGTCTCTGCTGTGTGGGGCTGCTGGTGACTGGTCCCTGGAGTAATTGTGTAATTGTGGCAGCCTACCGCGATATTATTGGCCTCAGACCCACCACTGATACCACCAACCCGTCTTAGAGCAATGACGCTGCCCACCCTTGTGGATCTCAACCTCGACCCCTTTTGGATGCCCTTTACCGCAAACCGCCAGTTCAAGCAAAGTCCGCGGCTCCTTGTTTCGGCAGCGGGGATGTACTACAGGAGTATAGATGGCCGTGAGATTCTCGATGGCACGGCTGGGTTGTGGTGTGTTAATGCTGGGCACTGCCGTCCGGAAATTGTTAGCGCGATCGCCCAACAGGCAGCCACCCTAGATTTTGCCCCCACATTTCAGATGGGACATCCGGGACCCTTTCAGGTGGCCGATCGCCTGCGCAGAATTACGCCTGACCCCCTCAACCATGTCTTTTTTGCCAACTCTGGCTCTGAGGCCGTGGATACAGCCTTAAAAATTGCCCTCGCTTACCATCGGCTGCGGGGAGAAGGGACGCGGCAACGGCTCATTGGGCGGGAGCGGGGCTATCACGGAGTTGGCTTTGGTGGGACTTCGGTGGGGGGAATTGCCCCCAATCGCAAGTTCTTTGGTTCTCTCTTGGCAGGGGTAGATCATTTGCCCCACACCCACAACCTGGAACACAACGCCTTCAGCAAAGGGCAACCCACTTGGGGGGCACATTTAGCCGATGAGCTAGAACGCCTAGTGGCGCTCCATGATGCTTCAACAATTGCAGCGGTCATTGTCGAACCCCTTGCTGGCTCTACCGGAGTATTGATTCCGCCTCAGGGATATTTGGAACGCCTCCGTGCCATTTGCGATCGCTACGGCATCTTGCTGATCTTTGATGAGGTGATCACAGGCTTTGGCCGTCTCGGTGCCCCCTTTGCCAGTCAATACTTTGGCGTCACTCCAGATCTCATCACTGTTGCTAAGGGTCTCACCAATGCCGCTGTGCCAATGGGAGCGGTCATTGTCCGCGATGAGATTTACGACACCTTTATGCAAGGACCAGCGGGACAGATTGAGTTTTTCCATGGCTACACCTATTCGGGACATCCCCTTGCCTGTGCCGCTGCCTTGGCAACCCTGGAGATTTACGAGAAAGAAGCCCTATTTGAGCGGGCGGCTTCCCTTGCGCCTTATTGGCAGGAGGCCATCCACAGTCTACGGGGTCTTCCCCATGTCATTGATATTCGCAACTTGGGTTTGGTGGCTGGCATTGAATTGGCGCCACGGGAGGGTCAAGGAGGAACACGGGGCTATGATGCCCTCTGCCGGGCCTTTGAAGCGGGACTATTGATTCGTGTCACGGGAGATATTATTGCCCTCTCGCCACCGTTGATTGTGGAGCGATCGCACATTGATCAAATGGTGGACATTTTAAGTCGAGTTCTCCAGGAACTTCCCTAGGTACGACAGCGTCAAATCTAAAGGATCACTCTCTCCTTGGAGGCTTGTATGTTACGCGTCCTCCCACTGGCCATCAGTAGCTTTGTGACACTGCTGGCGATCGCGCCCCCTGGCCGTGCTGCCTATCCCCTCTTTCCCAATCAGCCGGGTGTCGATATCTTCTTCCCGGGGCTAGAGTCCTTTGGGCGGCCACGGACACCGCAGTATGATCCCTACCATCCGATCATTTACCGGCCGCCGGGGCAATCAGCGACCTACATTATCGTGCCAGTGCCCTATCCACCCCGCCCCATAATTTACCAGCCCCCCTATTCACCGGTTTACTACCCCTATTACCCCTGTTATCCATTCCGTTGTCGATAAGCAACAATACAGGAATTGATACTTGACTCGAGTTGGGAAGCAGGTCAAGAGCTTCTTCTCCTGCTACAATAGCAGCTAATTTAGCCATTTTCCTTCAAGAGAAATCTATGGCTCAGTTGGCGATCGCTCCAGTGCTATTTCACTTGGCCTTTCCCGTCAATAATCTCACCGACACCAAGGCCTACTACATTGATGGTTTGGGGTGCGAACCGGGGCGGGAAAATCCCCACTGCCTGATCATGAAGCTCTATGGTCATCAACTGGTGGCCCATGTCACCGAGGAACCCTTGGTGGCCCCCAAAGGAATCTATCCGCGCCACTTTGGCCTAATTTTCTTGGGGCAGGCAGACTGGCAAAATCTCTGCAATCGCGTGATCCACAAGGGGCTGAACTTTTACCAACCACCCCGTACCCGCTTTGCCAATACCCCCTTAGAGCACCAAACCTTTTTTCTTGCAGACCCCTTCCACAACCTGATTGAAATTAAACACTACCGCCACCCAGAAGCCATTTTTGGTCTGCGGGATTACCGTAAGATTGGGGATACCCCCCTCGTTTCTGCACCGCAACCGTGAGTCATCTGATTCTCTACAGCAAGCCGGGCTGTCACCTCTGTGAAGGACTGCAGGAAAAGCTGGCCACCTTGAGGGAATTTACCCTCGAGGTACGCGACATCACCAGCCGTGAAGATTGGTGGCAGGCTTACCAGTACGAGATTCCTGTTCTCTACCTAGTGATTGGGGCCCAAGTGATGTCTGTGCCGCGACTTTCCCCCCGTGCCTCGGTGGCCCACATTCGTCAACGTCTCCAGGAATTGGCCAAGGGAACTGGATCAGCGGCGGCCAATTCAGGTGCATAATCGGCATAGCAAAACCAAGAAGGAACTCACGCATGGTAGACCTGGGAGCGATGCTCTTTCGTGGCCGTGGCGTCAAGCTCTCGCAGCAGTTTGCGGTCATTGGCCTAGGACGGTTTGGCCGCGGGGTGTGTGAAACCCTGCACGGAATGGGCTATGAGGTGCTTGGCAGTGACAATCAGGAGCGGCTAGTGAATCAAGTCCTCCAAGATCACATTGTGGATCATGCGATTCAATTGGATGCTACCGATCCTCAAGCCCTGAAGGAGGCAGGAATTTTTGAGTTTGAAACGGTCATTGTGGCCATTGGCAATCACCTGGATGCCAGTATTATTACCACACTCAACCTCAAGGAAGCCGGTGTTCCCAAGGTTATTGCTAAGGCTTCATCGGAAGTTCACAAGAAATTGTTAGAGCGGGTAGGGGCCGACCGGGTTGTCTTTCCAGAATATGAGGCAGGTTGTGAACTGGCGCGATCGCTCACTCGACCTGCGATTTTAGACTGTCTTGACCTCGATCCGCAAAAGAGTATTGTGGAAGTGAAAGTACCCGCAGCATTTCATGGCCGTACAGTTGCGGAGGTTGAACTCCGCAGTCGCTATGGTTTGAACCTGATTGCCCTGCGCTTTGATGATAAGTTTGAAATCAATCCCAGTCCCAGCCAGAAGCTGCATCAAGGGGACATCATGGTGGTGATTGGTGACAATAACGATATTGAGCGCTTTTTGCGTAGTCAGCACATTCACTGAGACAAACCCAGGTCTAGGCTGTTGAGCTTCCATCACTGGTCGCCCCCCGCACGGGTATTAGCTATTTTTCTATGGATTCTTTGTATTAGCAGTTTGCAGCGCTGGCCCAGCCTGGCGATCGCGACTGTGCTGGTGGTGCTGCTCTACACCCTGAGCCACCTCCCCTGGGAGCGCTTGGGCAAACGTCTACGGCAGATGTGGCTCTTTTTTCTAGGGCTGTGGGCACTTTTGGCACTAACCCCGTGGCCGATGTCATTCCTGCTCCCTTGGCGCCTGCTGCTGTGTCTGGCTCTGGGAGTGGTCTTGCTCGACACCCTCACCTTTAGCGAGTGGGTGCGCGTCTGTCGCTGGTGGGGGCTACCGCCGCTGTTGGTGGATACCCTGGCATTGACCTATCGCTACCTTTTTGAGCTGGAGAGACAGTTGGCGCAAATGCAGCAGGCTCTGTTTCTGCGAGGATTTCAGTTGAGTTGGGGCCGTCTTCGCCCTTGGGGGCAAGTGATTGGCAGCTTTCTAATTCGCACCGAAGAACGATCCCAGCAGATTTACCTAGCAATGCGGCTACGGGGTTATGGGCAAATCCTCCACCGTCGTCCTCAATTTTCTGAGGGAGCACCGTGGAGTTGGGGGCTCACGCTGATTGCTAGCATAGGGGCAGGGTTGTTGGCAACCTATGACACCCTTGGGGAAATCAAACTGCCTTTTTGGAGTGAATAGCCAATGGTGGGAACAGTGATACATTAACATATTAACATTTGTAAACGGTTGCCCCTTTGAGATTGCCCCTATGAAACCCAAGAACACGCTTTTCGTTGCGGAGCAGGTGTGCCTCGTTGGCCATATTGTGGCGATGGCCTTTGGCTTAGCGGGGTTGCTCCTCGTTGTACCCCGTCCCGAGTTTATTTTGGCATTGCCCGCGTGGGGTCAGCAACTTTTTCAATGGAGTATGGGGAATGGCGGCGTAGTTTATATTATCCTGGGTGCGCTGGCGATCGCCCTTCATACCTATCGCAACTTTGGCCTTGGCAAACTCCTTAGCTTTTTGCTGCCAGCGGTGGGCATTTCCCTCACCAGTGAACTGTTGGGGACGAGTACCGGCTTTCCCTTTGGCCATTACGGTTACCTCAGTGGCTTGGGCTACAAAATTGCTGGGTTAGTACCCTTCACGATTCCCCTTTCTTGGTTTTATATGGGGCTAGTCACGTTTCTTTTGGCCTACAGTGGTTTCATTAGTCGTCCCCGGCGGGAAGGCAAAGGCGTGGGGTTGGGGGCAGCTTTGATGACGGTAGGCTTGGGAGCCATCTTTTTAACGGCTTGGGATTTTGTCCTTGATCCGGCCATGAGTCAAACCACGATTCCCTTTTGGCAATTTCAGGAGGTGGGTGAGTTCTTTGGTATGCCCTACCGCAATATTCTGGGCTGGACGGGCACAGGAGCCGTGTTTATGGGACTGGCGATGATCACTTGGTGGCCAAAGCCAATGGTCGTCAACCGTGGACAACTGATTACCCCCTTGGTGGTGTATCTGGTGAATTTTGCCTTTGGGGCAATGATTACGCTCACGTCCTTGGATCAACGCTTTTGGATTCCGGTAACGTTGGGATTTGTTTTGGGGGTCGTGCCGGTCACAGCCCTGTGGTGGTTTGCCGAAGCACCCTTAGAGAAAGTTCAGGGGGTCAACATCAATACTGAGGCGGGTTGAGCGGGGACATTGCCCCTTGAGATGCATCAGGGCTTGGCCGAGTTCAGAACTTTGCAGTAATTTGCCCTTGAGTAAAATTTGCCAGCGGTGGCGGCCAGCAATTTTGGCGATCGCGGCGGGGGCGGGGCCAAGGAGTTCCCAGTCTCCCTGAGAAACCGGGGCCAAGATCTGGAGTTGTTGGGCAATTGCCTGTGCCGTTGTGGCTACTTCCTCAGGATCAGGACTACTCAAGCGCAGCAGGATCAGTTGGGCATAGGGGGGATAGCCCAAGGGGGCGCGGCTACTGAGCTCCTGGGTAGCAAAGCTGTCCCAGTCATAGGCTTGGACTGCTGTAATCACTGGATGATCCGGCACATAGGTTTGGAGAATAACCTTACCGGGATGCGCCCCTCGACCCGATCGCCCCGCCACCTGGGTGAGAATTTGAAACGTGCGTTCTGCCGCCTGATAATCGGGCAAGTGCAGGAGACTATCGGCAGCCAAAATTCCCACGAGGGCGACCTGCGGCAAATCAATTCCCTTCGTCAGCATTTGCGTCCCCACCATCACATCGGCTTCGCCGGCTGCAAATTGAGTCAATAACTGGCGATGGGCACCCTTGCGTTGGGTGGTATCACTGTCAAAGCGCAGTACTCGCAACTGGGGAAAGAGGCGATTCAGTTCCCTCACCACCCGCTGCGTTCCCCCACCGAAGGGCTTGAGATAGGGGGACCCACAACTGGGACAGCGCTGCGGCACCCCCTGAGTGTAGTTGCAATAATGGCAGCGCAGCACTTCCATTTCTTCGCCAAAGAGGTGCCCAGTCAGAGACACACTGCAATGGGGACAGTAGATCACTGTGCCACAACTGCGACAGGAGACAAACGTGCTGTGACCCCGCCGCGGTACAAAGAGAATCGCCTGCTGTCCCTGAAGATTCGCCAGCGCTTCTTGAAGCGGACGGCTGAGCATCGAACGGTTGCCACGGTGCAATTCTTGGCGCATATCCACGATCGTGATGGGGGGTAAGGGGGTGGCATGAATGCGCTGAGGTAGGGAAAGGAGGTGAATCTGTCCCTCCTGGGCAGCCTGCCAAGTGCTGAGGGCAGGGGTGGCGGTTCCTAAAATCAGGGGACACTGTTGCTGGCGCGATCGCCATTGGGCAACAGTGCGGGCATGGTAGCAGGGCTGAGGTTGATCCTGTTTGTAGCCGCTGTCGTGCTCTTCATCGAGAATGATCAAACCCAAGCCCACCAAAGGCAGCAGTACCGCCGAGCGCGTGCCAATGATTACCCGTGGCTCCGGCATCAGGGTCAATCGCCAAGTATCGTAGCGCTCTCCCTCGCTGAGACCACTGTGATAAACCAACAGGCGTTCACCAAAGCGGGCTCGCACTCGATCCGTCAGTTGGGGTGTCAAGCCAATCTCCGGCACCAGCAACAAGGCCGATCGCCCTCGCCCTAGACACTCAGCAATAACTTGCAGATAAACTTCCGTTTTACCCGAGCCCGTGACCCCGTGTAGGAGAAACGTTTGGGCACAGTCTAGGTGTTTTGAAATGACTTGCAGGGCAGTGGCTTGGGCCGTCGTCAGTGTTTTTGGCCGATCGGGTGTCACCGCTATCCCCCGTTCAGTGCGGCAGTGCTGCCGCTCCACAATGGCAATGTATCCTTTAGCAGCAAGGCGGTGGAGGGTTTGGGGGGTCGTGCCCGTGGCCTTGAGCACCTCCTGTAGCCAGCAATCGCGACCCTGTTGCTGCAAGTAGCGGAGGATTTGGCGCTGCCGCTGCGTTAAGGTTTCCCCTTTACTATTGAGGAGTATCACTGCCTGTTGCTGTTTTGGCTGTTGACTCGCGGGTGCCGCTAAGTAGGTTTCCACTAGGCCAAGGCGTTCGAGCTCTTGGAGGGCCCGCTGAACCTTGGGAAGCTGTTGCTGGAGGTAGCGTACACTGTAGTCCCCACTGCCTTTGGTCTGGAGAAAGCGCAGTAGATGTTGCCCTTGTTCCGAAAGGGGGGGGATCCCCTGTTGTGGCCGCAGGCGTACCCGCCGTTGCGATCGCCCCAAAACCCCCGGCGGCAGAGCAGTGCGTACCACTTGGATAAAAGGTGTGCAGTAGTAGGTGGCAATCTGCTCTAACAGGGCCCAGTAGTCCTTGGGAAAAAGCTGCTGGTCAACCACCTCAAGGAGCGATCGCAACCGCTGGGGCTCGACTGATGGGGGCAATGCCGCCAACACCTCTAGAACAATCCCGCGTGCCACCTGAGAGCCAAAGGGCACTTCCACCACGTCTCCCCCCTGCACCTGCCAACCCCTAGGAATTTGGTAGGTATAGGCTGCGGTTGCCCCCGGACAGTCCACAAGCACACTGGCGTAGGTAGGGCCTTCATGAGAGGGAAATCCTAAATAGGAACTCGTCATCTTGCGGGGAGAGCCATGAATGGCAGCCTTGGGAGAACTTTGCTGCTACTTCCTATCCTTGCCCAAAACGGCAATTTACCCCAACCCAACTGCCATGGCGACTATATCGCCTCCTCGGGTCGTGGTTGATCCCGATGGGCATCGTTTCAACTGTCGCTGCTTGGACAAGGTGCTGCAGGCCTAGTAGGCCCCAGGGCTTGCTGGCCAAATAGGGAGATTGTGCCCTGTGGCGCGCCACTTTCCCAAGGGGACAGTCTTAACAACCAATATCACACCCGCCAGTTTTACCACGATACGGATCGTCAGGGTTGCCTTGGCTAAGGTGTCGGAGCACATTTGCTTGGTGCGAGCCAGCCGTCAATTGATTTGTCTTATTTGTCCCCACTGAGAATTGGGTTGTTTGCTTGAGAGGACATGGGAAAATAGGAAAAACTGCTCCTCACCTAACATTCTCCATGACCGGTCTTTACGAAGCAAAAACGATCGCGATCGCCCGTCAACTGTGGGCGGCTAGCCAAGAGTCACGCAACTTCTTTAGCCAACTGCGGGAGCAAATGCGCATTGAAGATAAGCTCCTCGGCTGGGCTATGGAACATCCGGGTCTACGGGTACAACTCTTTCGCCTCATTGACTGTCTGCCGAGTCTGCGCAGCAAAACCGAGGTGGCACGCCACTTGCAGGAGTACCTCAGTGACCCCAGTGTGGAGTTGCCGCCCGGCCTGAAAAAACTCTTGAACTTTGCCCAGCCGGATTCCCTGCCCGCCCAAGCAGCGGCAACCACCTTCACAACAGCAGTTCAAGCCCTTGCCCACAAGTACATTGCCGGTGAAACTACCGAGCAGGTGCTGAAAACCATTGGCCGTCTGCGCAAGCAGGGCATGCTGGTGACGATGGATATTCTGGGGGAAGCTGTGATTACGGAGGCAGAGGCACAGCAGTATTGCGATCGCTACCTTGATTTGATGGAGCACCTCAGTCCCTTGGGCCAACGGGAGGGCCTGAATCCAGTCCAGGTCTCCGTAAAGCTGACGGCCTTTTACTCCCAGTTTGATCCTTTGGATGTTTCTGGCTGCCGGGCCAAGGTGGGAGAGCCGATTCGCCGGCTGTTGCATCGTGCCCAAGAATTGGGGGTGGCGGTGCACTTTGATATGGAACAGTATGCCTACAAAGACATTACCTTGGCGATCCTCAAGGATATTTTGCTAGAGCCAGAGTTTCGCGATCGCGCCGATATTGGGCTAACACTGCAGGCCTATCTGCGGGATAGCTACCAAGATGCCCAAGATCTAATTACTTGGGTGCAACAGCGGGGCACACCAATTACCGTGCGGGTGGTCAAGGGCGCCTACTGGGATCAGGAACTCATTAAAGCAGTACAACATCATTGGCCATTGCCCGTCTATCAACACAAACAGGACACTGATGCCAACTTTGAGCGCATCATTGAACTGCTCCTGAGTCACCATACGGTTTTGCGTACGGCGATCGCTAGCCATAATGTGCGTTCCCAAGCGCGGGCGATCGCCATCGCTCAACAGCAGCACATTCCGCCCACAGCCATGGAATGCCAAGTTCTCTACGGCATGGCCGATAAACTGGCCAAGGCACTGGTGGACGCAGGGCAAACGGTGCGGGTCTATTGTCCCTATGGCGATCTCATTCCGGGGATGGCCTACCTGATTCGGCGGCTTTTGGAAAATACCGCCAACAGTTCCTTTTTACGCCAACAGTTGGGGGCTGTGGCCGTCGAGGAATTACTGGCACCACCGGAACCAACGGCGGACTTTGCGGCTGTGAACGTCCATCTGACCACGGGCAAGACTTCAACCTTTGTCAATGCTGCCAATAGTGACTATGCCCGAGCCAGCCAGCGGGAAGCCATTCAAGCGGCCTTAATTCATGTCCATCGCCAACTGGGGCACACCTATACCCCCATCATCAATGGCGATCGCGTCAATTGCCGCGAATACAGTCACTCCCTGAACCCCTCGCAGCCGGAGGAAATCGTCGGTCGGGTTGGCCTGGCCACCATTGAAGATGCCGAGCATGCGATCCGGGCTGCCAAAGCCGCTCAAGCCCAATGGCAACAGACCCCCGTGGCCGAACGGGCAACTCTGCTACGGCGGGCAGCAGATCTCCTAGAGGCACAGCGCCATGAACTAGTGGCTTGGATGTGCTACGAAGTGGGCAAGGTGGTGGCAGAAGGGGATGCCGAAGTCTCGGAAGCCGTTGATTTTTGCCGCTACTACGCCGATGAAATGGAGCGCCTCAGCGGCGGCTATGACCGCAACTTTCCCGGCGAAACAAACCATTACCACTACCAAGGGCGGGGCATTGCGGTCGTGATTTCTCCTTGGAACTTTCCTTTGGCGATTCCCACAGGTATGACCGTGGCCGCCTTAGTGACAGGTAACTGCACGATTCTCAAGCCTGCGGATCCCGCCGCCGTGGTTGCTGCCAAACTAGCGGAGATCCTGATTGCCGCCGGTTTTCCGCCGGGGGTGTTTCAGTTTCTCCCCGGACCTGGCTCCGTGATTGGCCCCTATTTAACCAAACATCCCGATGTGCATCTCATCGCCTTTACTGGCTCCCAAGAGGTGGGTTGCCGCATTATTGCTGAGGCAGCAGTGTTACAGCGGGGACAAACCCATATCAAACGGGTGATTGCCGAGATGGGGGGCAAAAACGCCATCATCATTGACGAAAGTGCCGACTTAGATCAGGCAGTGGCGGGGGTTATACAGTCCGCCTTTGACTATAGCGGCCAAAAATGCTCCGCCTGTTCGCGGGTGATTGTCCTTGAGTCCATCTACGAACCCTTTGTGGAGCGCTTAGTAGCGGCCACCAAGTCCCTGAATATTGGGCCAGCCCACTTGCCCAGTACCCGTGTCGGACCGGTGGTGACGGCCGCCGCCCGCGATCGCATTCAGGAATACATTGCCAAAGGCCAGCAAGAAGCGGAACTCGCCTTGAGCGTACCGGTACCGGAGGTGGGCTATTTTGTCTCGCCCACGATCTTTACCAACGTGCCCCCCACAGCTACGATCGCCCAAGAGGAAATTTTTGGCCCGGTGCTAGCCGTACTACGGGCAGAAAGCTTCACCCAAGCCCTTGAAATTGCCAATGCCACCGCCTATGCCCTGACAGGGGGGCTGTATTCGCGGACGCCCTCCCATATTCAGCAGGCCAAAGCCCAATTTGCTGTAGGGAACCTGTACATCAATCGTGGGATTACAGGGGCGATCGTGGATCGGCAGCCCTTTGGTGGCTTTAAGCTGTCGGGCCTTGGTTCCAAAGCCGGTGGACGCGATTACCTACTGCAATTCCTTGAACCGCGCGTCATTACCGAGAATGTCCAGCGTCAAGGGTTTGCCCCCATTGCCGGGGTAGATGACTGATGCCAAAAAGCACTCCGTTATTGGCCGAGATTCAGGAGCGCATCAGAGCAGCGGGCGCCATTTCCTTCTGTGAGTTTATGAGCTTGGCTCTCTATGCACCACAGGGGGGCTATTACAATCGTCCCCAACTGCAGATTGGTCGGCGCGGCGACTTTATCACCTCCAGTAGTCTCACGAGGGATTTTGCGGAACTGCTCACTGAGGCTTTTGTGCAGATGTGGCACGCCTTAGAGCGACCGCAGCGATTTACCCTCCTGGAGATGGGTGGCGGTGAAGGCCACTTTGCCGAGGGGGTCTTAAGCTACAGCCAAGGGACCTATCCCGATTTCTTTGCTGCCCTTGAGTACCAGATTCAAGAGCAATCCCCCTGTTTACAGGAACGTCAACGGCAACGCTTGGCACCTTGGGGCGATCGCCTGCGCTGGCGAGGCTTGGACACCGCCTGTGAACCCAGTGTTGGCTGCATCTTTAGCAATGAGCTGGTGGATGCGTTTCCCGTACATCGCCTGCAATGGCAGGGGGGCAACTGGCATGAAATTTATGTCAGCCTCAATGCCCAGGGAGCGTTTCAAGAGGTTTTGGGTCCCCTCAGCGACAATCGCATTCACGAGTACTTTGCCACCGTTGGCATTGATCCGCAGCAGCAGGGCTACAGCGACGGCTACCGTACTGAGGTGAATTTGAACCTGATCCCATGGCTCAAGGATCTAAGTGAGCACCTAGAGCGGGGCTTTGTTCTCACCATTGACTATGGTTATCCCGCCCAGCAATACTATCATCCCGCCCGCTGTGAGGGCACGTTGCAGTGCTACTACCAACACCGCTGCCACGATAATCCTTACTGCTTTGTTGGCGAGCAGGACATTACGGCCCATGTGGATGTAACCGCTTTAACATGCTATGGTGAGCAATTTGGTCTTGAAACCCTCTATGTCACCCGCCAGAGTTTATTTCTCATGGCTTTGGGGTTGGGCGATCGCCTAATGGCACAACAACAGAGTAATGGCAATCTCCTGCAAGCCCTCAACCGCCATCAATCACTCCACCAACTCATTGATCCCCTTGGCCTTGGGGGCTTTTACGTCGTTCTTCAAGGAAAGCAAGCCAGCCTCGATCTACCGCAACTCAGGGAAGCGATTCAGGGATTCGGTTAATGACTAAGAGCCACATCCCGCTGGGGAACTGGCAAAACTGACTGGTAGTACTGCTCTAGTTGCTGCGTGGCTGCCGCCCAGCTCCAGCGTTCGGCTTCTTGGCGGGCATTTTGGCGTAGGGTCTCGCGATCGCCCGGAGAGTCAAAGAGGCGCTGACAAGCGGTAATGGCTCCCGTAGGGTCTGCTGGATCAAACAAAAACCCATTTACCCCATCAGTGACAATATCGGGAATTCCCCCACTATTGGCAGCCACCACAGGACAGCCCGCCGCCATTGCTTCTAAGAGAACCAAGCCAAGGGTTTCCGTGCGCGAGGGAAAGACAAAGACATCGGCAGAGGCAAAGGCCCCTGCTAAGCGTTCACCGCGCAGGTAGCCGACAAAATGGGTGGGTGTGCCAGCAAAGTGTTTTTCCAGGGCCTCGCGATGGGGGCCATTGCCCACCAGAGCCAGC
This sequence comes from Thermosynechococcus sp. M3746_W2019_013, assembly GCF_015296045.1. Taxonomy (NCBI): domain Bacteria; kingdom Bacillati; phylum Cyanobacteriota; class Cyanophyceae; order Acaryochloridales; family Thermosynechococcaceae; genus Thermosynechococcus; species Thermosynechococcus sp. M3746_W2019_013. The sequence goes on from NZ_DVDW01000016.1 coordinate 36,233, forward strand.
CGTGCCTGGGGAATCTGCTCAAGAATTGGCTTAATTTGCTCAATTTCCTTTTCAGCAGAGAGACGACCAACGTAGAGCAGTAAGGGGGCTTCTGGATGCCCCTGGCTGAGAAAGTGGCGCATTTCTTGACTTTGGCGTTGTGGATGAAACAATTCCACATCTACCCCCCGCTGCCAGAGATCCAGATGGCGAATCCCATGGGCTTTCAGCTCTGCCACCATGGCCGTTGAGGTACACAGGTTGAGTTGGGCGCGGTTATGGCCCCAGCGCAAGAGGAACCAGAGGAGCTCCTCCAGAAAACCCAAGCCATAGTACTTCAGGTATTGGGGCAAGTGGGTGTGGTAGGAGGCCACCAAGGGCAATTGGAGTTTCTGGGCATAGTACAGACCAGCCAAGCCCAAGACAGCTGGGTTGGCCACATGGATCAGATCGGGTTCAAAGGCCTCTAGGGCTTTGCCAATAGCGGGTCGCGGCAGGGCCAATTTGAGTTCAGGATACAATGGGAGGGGAAAACCGGAGACACCATAGATGCGCGCGCCTTCGTAATGGTCTAACCCGCCCTCGGGGGCCACCACTAGCACCTGATGGCCATTCCGCTGCAGATGTCGGACAGTTTGACATAAACGGGTAACAATGCCATCAATTTTAGGCAAAAATGTCTCAGTAAATAGCGCGATCCGCATTTCGCTAACCTGAAGGGCGAGGGGGATTTCTCCCATTCTCGAATTAGGGGGGGCTTGACGCAACCCATTAGGGCGAAAAAGTTCCTTAGATTAAGGAGGGGTAAACTGTGGCAAAAGCTGAGTTATTGATGGCGATCGCTGGCCTGAATCGAGGTCTGCTAGCCACACCGCGCGATCGCAAACAGGTAGCCGCCCTTGTCGCTTCCCTGGAAGGCATGAATCCCACTTCGGATCCCCTCAATGCCCCTGAAAAATTAGCTGGGGATTGGCGATTGATCTACACCAGTAGTCAGGCCCTTCTCGCCTTAGATCGCTCTCCCCTCGTGAAGCTGGGGCAAATTTATCAGTGCATTCGTCCGCAGCAGCAGCGCATCTACAACATTGCTGAACTCTATGGATTGCCCTTCCTTGAGGGAATTATCAGCGTGTTGGCCCGATTTGAACCCTTGACCCAACAGCGGGTACAGGTGTACTTTGAACGTTCCATTGTTGGCCTGCGCCAGTGGTTGAATTACTACTCCCCCGCCCAATTCATTCCCCAACTCCACAGCCATCAGCCCCTGATGGCCCTAGATGTGCCCCTCAACAGCAATGATCAACAGGGCTGGCTTGACATTACCTACCTGGATGAAGATTTGCGAATTAGCCGCGGCAATGAAGGCAGCCTCTTTGTCTTAACCCGGGTTTAGTCCCGATTCCCGATACCCTTAGACTAAGGAAGAGTGGCACCATTCTCACATCCCCTGCAATGGAAACACAGCCCCCCAACCAACTTAGTTTTCCATGGAACCCAACTATCTCTGAGCCTCTGACGGAAAGCTCACTGGCAACTGGTGCAGAGGGCGAGAATAGCCAACGGCGCATCCAGCACTTAGAGCAAGCCATTGATCAGTGTCAACACTACATTGATGAATTAAAGCAACAACTGCGCAATCAGGCGTTTCTCGAGGATTTGCTGGCCCGTACTGAGGAAACAGCTCAGATTCAACAACAGGCGATCGTTGCCCTTCAAGAACAATTGCGCTCCCAAGCCACCTGTGCCCAGGAGCTGGCAGAAATGAGCCACCATCGCCAATCCTTGGAAACCATTCTTCAGCAATCGCAAATGGAAATTGAGCACCTACATCAGGAGGTGGAGCGGCTACTCAAGGCCCAAGATGCCCTTGAAGCTAAATTGGTGCATAGCCATCGTCTCCTGCGGCAACGGGAACAGGACTGCCAATTCCTGGAAGCGCAACTGCGCCAAGTCCAAGAGGAAAAAGCGCTGCTACAAACTCGCCTTGAACAAGCCCGCTCAGAATTGAGCGATCGCCAAACCCAAATAGATGATCTCAATCGTCGCCTCACCCAAGCCAATCATTTAATTGAAACCCAGGGACGGATCATTAGTGCGCTGCAAGAGGCTCAAGGATCACAGACCAGCAAAAACAGTGTTATTCAGGGACTCAGTAAAACCCTACTAAAAACTCAAACCAAGCTACAGGAATTAGAACGGGACTATCAGCAGCAGCGCCTGCAATATATGACCACCCAACACTACAACCAAGAATTGGAAGCCCGCACTCGCCAACAACAGGAACGGCTACAACACCTAGAAGCCCAAATTGCGGAACTTCAAGAGCAAATTCTCCATCAAGCGCAGCAGGCACGGGAGCAGGAAACCGCTGTGCAACACTGGAAAGATCGCTACACCGAGGCGGAGCGATCGCTCGCACAGTTACAACGAGTCATTGCTCAAATGGCCACGGGTGGCTCCATTTCCCTCAGTGAAGTTCCCTCTTAGGGAGGATGTCTTCCCAAATCTAAATTTCGTATAATAAATCATAGTCATTACGAGTTTGTTTATGGTCAAATTCATTGGTTGGGCAGGGAGTCTGCGGGATAGCTCCTACTCCCAAAGGGCATTAGATGCTGCGATTGCCAAAGCAGCCACCCGAGGGGTTACCGTTGAACGTCTTGATCTACGGCAGATGAGGCTTCCCTTTTGCACAGGTGCTGAGAGCTACCCCGACTATCCCGATGTGGCCGCCTTTCAAGCTAAGGTCAAGGAAGCCGATGGCATTTTGCTAGTGACACCGGAGTACCATGGCAGTGTCAGCGGTGTGCTAAAAAACTCCCTCGATCTCCTGAGCTTTGAACATCTCAGCGGCAAAGTAGTCGCCATGATGAGTGTCCTCGGTGGCCAAACCAACAGCAATGCCCTCAACGATCTACGGGTGATTCTGCGCTGGGTGCATGCTTGGGTGATTCCAGAACAGGTGGCCATTGGTCAGGCTTGGCAAGCCTTCACACCCGAGGGGCAATTGAGCGATCCCAAGCTCGAGGAGCGAGTGGACAAACTGATTGCCAGTTGGATTCAAACCACCCGTCAACTCCGAGAAGCAAGGGCCTAGTTCAATCCCTCCTGCAGCCACTGCGCCACCTGCTTGGCATGGTAGGTGAGAATGACATCGGCACCTGCTCGCTTAAAGCCCAGTAGGGTTTCTAGGACCACTTTTTTCTCATCAATCCAGCCATTGCGGGCGGCGGCTTTCACCATTGCGTATTCGCCAGAAACATTGTAGGCAGCCACGGGAACATCGCTCACCTGCTTTAGCTGCGCAATGACATCCATGTAGGCAAGGGCAGGTTTCACCATGACAATATCTGCCCCTTCCTCAATGTCGAAGCTCACTTCCCGCACTGCCTCGCGGACATTGGCGGGATCCATTTGGTAGGTTTTTTTATCGCCAAACTTGGGAGCTGAGTCTAAAGCATCACGGAAAGGGCCATAGTAGGCGGAAGCGTATTTCGCAGAGTAAGCAAGAATTCCCACATGAGTATAGCCCGCGGCATCCAGACCCGCCCGAATGGCACCGACACGGCCATCCATCATATCCGAGGGGGCAACAAAATCGGCCCCCGCAGCCGCTTGACTCACTGCCTGTTTGACCAGCACCTCTACAGTTTCGTCATTGAGAATTTCGCCATCTTTGACAATGCCATCGTGGCCTTCGCTGCTGTAGGGATCAAGGGCCACATCCGTAAAGATGAGCAAATCAGGTAAGACTTCCTTAATCGCTCGTAGCGATCGCTGGACCAGGCCATCGGGATTGTAGCTTTCGGTGCCAGCATTATCCTTGAGATGCTCAGGGACCAAGGGAAATAGGGCGATCGCCCCAATTCCCAAGGCATAGACCTCCTTCAGCTCTAAAATTAGGCGATCCAGGCTATAGCGATAGCAGCCGGGCATCGAGGGGACTTCCTGCACCTGATCTTCCCCCTCCATGACAAAGACCGGATAGATCAAATCCGCCGTAGTTAGGGTATGCTCGCGCACCAGGCGACGAATTTGAGCCGTGCGGCGTAAACGGCGAGGCCGATGGGTTAGCTCCATAATTCAACAATCAAAAACTCACTCATGTCCCAGTTCAAACGGCTGTGGATCAGCACATAGAACCTTTGGATTATTTCCGCATTATCTCACCTTAAGGGATCAAGACTGTGGGGGGTTGAGGATGCTTACGAACGTTTACAAAAACCTCAGTGCTCAAGCGGGCTGAAGATAGGGCAAAGCCAGATAGAAACTAGTGACGGTCTTGGCATCTTTTACTTGACCACTATGAATGGCGGCTGCCAACTCAGATAGAGAAAACTCCACAATTTCAATGTGCTCATCACTATCCTGAGGTGGGGGTACCTCTAGTTTCTCCAGTTGGGTAGCCAAATAGGCATAGATCACTTCATCGGAATAGCCGGGGGCAATGTAAAACTCCCCCAGTTTTTGCCAATGGTGGGCGCGGTAGCCGGTTTCCTCTTCAATTTCCCGCTCAATCGTGGTAAAAGGATTTTCATGATCCTCAACGGTGCCTGCTGGAAACTCCAGTAGATACTCCTCAGTAGCAAAGCGATATTGTTTGACAAGGATCAGGTTTCCCTCTGGGTTTACAGGGACAGCAAGTGCCCCCCCTGGGTGCCGCACAGTTCCCAAGATCGAGACAGATCCATGGGGCAGACGGTATTGATTGACTTCGAAGGTAAACTTGCGGCTGCGACAAAAGCAGTGGCGCTCGAGGACTTCGGGGGGGATTTTAGTCATAGGGGTTAGACGAGGGTACGATCGGTGAGGATTTCGTAGCCTGTTTTGGTGACCAAGACGGTGTGCTCAAATTGAGCAGAGAGAGAATTATCAACTGTAACCGCCGTCCAGCGATCGCGCAAAATACGCACCTGTTTTGACCCCGCATTCACAATGGGTTCAATAGCCAAGGTCATCCCCGCCCGTAGCCGCACATTCTTGAGTTCATGGGTGCGGAAGTTAAATACCGAAGGTTCTTCATGGAGATTGCGCCCTACGCCGTGGCCAGTAAAATCCTCAACGACAACGAAGCCATTGGCTTCCACATAATCTTGAATGGCACCCGCCAGATCCATGAGGTAGTTGCCTTCTTTGACTTGCTCAATGCCGCGGTAGAGGGCTTCTTCGGCCACTTTCACCAGCTTAGCGGCCTCTTCGGAAATTTCCCCCACCGGAATCGTAATGCAAGAATCGCCATGAAAGCCGTTGTAATAGGCACCGGTGTCAATTTTCACAATGTCGCCATTGCGAATCACTTTGCGGGGGCTAGGAATGCCATGAACCACTTCATTGTTGATGCAGGCGCAAATGGATGCGGGAAAGCCGTGATAGCCCTTGAAGCTAGGGGTTGCCCCCATTTCCCGAATACGTTTCTCGGCATAGGCATCGAGATCCGCCGTCGTCATCCCTGGCTCAATCATCTGGGAGATTTCCTTGAGCACCGTCGCCACAATGCGCGAAGCCTGCCGCATAATCTCAATTTCGCGCTTGGACTTAATTTCAATACCACGGCGGGGACGGGTTTGGACAGGGGTGGGGGAGGGAGTGAGCAGACTACCAAGAATATTCATGGGCGCGATGCTACCGCAAAAATCTTTCTTTTTCAGGATAACGCTGTTGCGCTGATCAGGGGAATGTAAATTTTATTTGTTTATTCTTGTTATTCTTGAGGGATTGGTGAACGAAAATGCTCTTGATAGAGCTGCTTAAATCGCCGCTGTTGCTGCCTGTGATCCACAATCGGCAAAGGATAACCACAGCGATGTCGCTCTAGGGGGGAAATATTGCCCGTCACTAAATCTGTAGTGTCCAGCGATCGCACTTCTGGAAGCCAACGCCGAATATATTCTGCTTCCGGGTCAAATTTTTGCGCCTGACTGGCGGGGTTAAAAATCCGCAGGGGTTTTGGGTCCATGCCACTGGAGGCACTCCACTGCCAACCGCCATTATTGGCTGCCAAGTCCCCATCAATGAGTTTCTGCATAAAGTAGCGCTCACCCCACTGGGGATTGATGATCAAATCCTTGGTGAGGAAACTGGCCACAATCATACGGCAGCGGTTGTGCATCCAGCCTGTTTCATTGAGTTGCCGCATGGCAGCATCCACGATTGGGTAACCCGTGGCACCTTCACACCAAGCCGCAAAGTGCGCTTCGTTATTCAGCCAAGGGAAGGTGGCAAATCCTTGGCGATGGGGACGCTCCGCCAAGTGGGGAAACCAGTAGAGGGCGTGCTGATAAAACTCCCGCCAAGCCAATTCCTGCTGCCAGGTGCGAATACTCCTTTGTCCCTCTTCACTGCGGGCTGCGGCCATAGCGGCCTGAGTGGCTGTCCAGACATGGCGAATCCCAATGACGCCGAACTTGAGGGCAGGGCTTAAGAGGGAGGTTCCGGGCTGCGCCGGATAGTTGCGCTGCTCCCCATAGTCTTGAATGTGCTGGTCAATAAATGTCTCCAGTTGTGCTTGGGCAGCGGCTTCACCGGGAGCAAGGATCAGTTCCCCCGACCAATGAAATCCCAGGTCCTTAGCGGTGGGGAGACAAATCGCCCCCAAGGTGCGCGCCGTTGCCTGTTCTATTTCGGTGAGGGGTTCGAGGTAGCTGGGGGTAGGGACAGGCTCTGGTTTCGCTAGGCTTGACCAGTTGCGCCAAAAGGGGGAATAGACGGTGTAGGGCTGTCCTTGTTGAGTTTGTATAGCCTCTGGGGGATGCAGGAGTTGATCCCAAGCGGTTTCCACAGCAATACCTTTTTCTTTGAGGGCAGCAGCCACTGCGCGATCGCGCCCCCGTCCATAGGGTTCCACATCCTCATGCCAGTGCACCGCCACTGCCCCTAAACCACTGGCCACTTGGGGCAGAATCTGACGCGGGTCACCACGAAAAATTAAAAAGCTCCCCCCAAGTCGCTGATAGGCCTCCTGCAGAGCCTGTAGGCAACCAACAAGGTAGGCTACCCGCACTGCGGCAATGTCTGAGGCGCTGAGAATCGCGGGGTCAAAACAGAAAAGACCAACCACTTTGGGGGTACGGGTGTGGGCAGCAGCCAAGCCCAGGTTGTCATTGAGGCGCAGATCGCGACGATGCCAAAACAGGCGTAGGCTCATGGTCAGTCAATCCTAAAAACAGGATTAAGGATCCTAGATAACCTAGACAATCTAGAAAATAGCGCCGATGCAGGCGTTGGTTGCGGCCTTCAGTTCTGGAGGTGCATTATCGGGGGTCATTTGCTGAAATTGCCCATAGGTCATTTTTTCTTGGAGGTGGTTAATGAGGCAAGTGCAGTAGCGATCGCCGCGATCGCGAAAACCGGGAGGGGCTTGCGCCGCAAATTTGGCTTGACACTCCTGCATAAAGACTGCGATCGCCTCTGGGGGATAAGTCGCCGCTGGCGTTTGTTGGGCAAGGAGCGGCAAACTCAGCGCGCTAAGCGCGTTAATGCTCACAAAAGCAATTAATAGTTTGGAAAGGGCCATGGCGGCAACCCCTGCAAGTAATCACTAAGCCAATTCTGGCAAACCGCTTCCTGTTGTCGCTGCTCCTTCAAAGTTTTGTTGAGTTGCGGATGAAGCCATAGACAAGAATGCTACCTTTTCCTATACTTGTGTTCTATCGTTTTGCGTGCCCAGTCATCGGCAAAGGAGGCTCTCATTTCTGAACCACTTGCCCTCACCCAAAGTCTAAGGGGAACCCGTGAGATTCGCGATAACTATCAGGTTTTTCGCCTGACGGGTCTCATTGATGCATTTTCAGAGTCAGCCTTTCGCAAGGTGATTAGTAAGTGTTTTGACGATGGGCCTGCCAACGTCATCCTCGATCTTTCAAAAATTGAATTTATTGACAGCTCTGGCCTTGGCATCCTAGTCCAACTGGCCAAAAAAGCCCAGGAACGCCAGGGGCAACTACAAATTGTCACCAATCCCCGTGTCACCCAAACCGTTAAACTGGTTCGCCTAGAAAATTTCTTGTCTCTTCAGCCAGATCTGGCGACAGCGATCGCCAAAATCAGTGGCGAATCCCCCTCGCAATAAAGCTGTGCTGGGCGTGGTAAAACCAAGGGGGGTGCCCGTATTGAACAATCATGCTTGACTTTGGTGAACTGTTACCCCTGCAACCCCCCAAGATTCCCGCCCACCAGCTCCCCCCAGCAGCTTTAGCCTACTTTGGCGATGCAGTTTATGAACTCTTTATTCGGCTACTTTTTTTGACCCCCCCCCAACGCATTAACGCCTACCACCGCCAAGTGGTGGATCACGTGCGTGCCGAAAGCCAAGCCCGTTACATGGACTTTCTTTGGGAATATTGCACAGAAACTGAACGCGCCATTTTCCGCCAAGGTCGCAATGCTGCTGCCGATGGCCCCAAGCGAGTCACTGCAAAAATTTACCGCCAAGCCACTGGCTTTGAAGCCCTACTTGGGTACCTTTACCTCACCAATCCGCAACGCCTACAGGAAATTTTTCAACTCCTTGCAGGTCACATCCGCAGTGAAGTTGAAAACAAGAGACCCGCAACAGAATCCCCCAGTGAAATGTAACCACTGCGTGATAGGATGCTTAGTGGCCAGTTTAAGGCATCCTCGGATGCTCCATATTCTGCTGTGACCGTTCCTGACCCTGTAGCTCCAACCGTTTCCCATTCCTCAAAAAAGGAGGGGTCAATGGTGGAGTTTTACCAACTCTGTCGTGAATTATTTACGACAACCCTCGTCCTTATGGCGATCGCCTTTGGAGCGGTTTGGCTGATTTATGGCCTTAACACAGCGTTGAATTACCTTTTGGGGGCAAGTGCCAGCCTAATCTACTTGCGGCTCTTAGCCCGTAGTGTGGAGCGCCTAGGCAACGACCAGAAAAAGCTGGGAAAAGCGCAGCTTCTTGTCGTCGTGGTTGTGATGATTGTGGCAGCCCGTTGGCAAGCGCTACAGATTATTCCAGTCTTCTTGGGGTTCTTAACCTACAAAGCTGCCCTTCTGGTTCATTTGTTGCGTGGGATTTTGCCCTCTCCTTAACACTGGCCCACTGTAATGCTTAAACGAGCGAGCGCGGAGGCATGATGCCTTTGATAGACCTTTGGACAGCTCTTCCCCTTGCCAAGCTGGAGGTGGGACATCACTTCTACTGGTACATTGGCAATCTGAGAGTTCACGGCCAAGTCTTCATTACCACTTGGTTTGTGATGGCCGTTCTCATCGCGGTGGCCTTTGCGGCCTCGCGGAATATTCAGCGGGTACCCAGTGGTATCCAAAACCTGATGGAATACGCACTGGAATTTATCCGTGACTTGACCAAAAGTCAAATGGGTGAGCACGAGTACCGAGCTTGGGTTCCCTTCGTAGGGACACTGTTCCTGTTCATTTTTGTTTGTAACTGGTCAGGGGCACTGGTACCGTGGAAACTCATTGAACTGCCAGAAGGGGAGCTAGCAGCACCCACCAATGACATCAATACCACCGTGGCCTTGGCGTTGCTGGTCTCCTTGGCCTATTTCTATGCCGGGCTCCGCAAGCGGGGGCTGAAGTATTTCACCAAGTACATTGAGCCAACGCCCGTCCTACTTCCCATCGCCATCTTGGAAGACTTCACAAAACCTCTTTCCCTGAGCTTCCGTCTTTTTGGCAACATCTTAGCGGACGAACTGGTGGTGAGTGTCTTGGTGTTGCTGGTACCGTTGTTTGTACCCTTGCCTGTGATGGTTTTGGGCCTGTTTACCAGTGCCATTCAGGCTCTTGTGTTTTCGACCCTCGCAGCCACCTACATCGGGGAGGCGATGGAGGGTCATGGGGGTGATCACGAAGCGGCCCACTCCTAAAAACTCCTAAAAGGGGTACATCCCCTGCTATTGTGATCTCTGGAAATTTTGTTTTGTCCTACTACGTCTCGAGGAAATCAACTATGAATCCCTTAATTGCTTCTGCTTCCGTTTTGGCTGCTGCTTTGGCAATTGGTTTGGCATCACTGGGTCCTGGGCTTGCCCAAGGGAATGCCTCTGGTCAGGCTCTAGAAGGCATTGCACGCCAACCCGAAGCAGAAGGTAAAATTCGCGGTACCTTGCTGCTGAGTTTAGCCTTCATGGAGTCCCTGACCATCTACGGTCTGGTGATTGCGCTGGTGCTCCTGTTTGCCAACCCCTTTGCATCCTAATTCACCCCAGTGGGGGAGGCTTGGCTGAGCTTTCCCCCAATCCCCCATTCTGGAGAGGCTGATGTTTGATTTTGATGCCACCCTACCCCTGATGGCTCTGCAATTCTTAATCTTGACCGTTATTTTGAATGCACTGCTGTACAAGCCTTTGGGTCAGGCGCTGGACAATCGGGATGAGTATATCCGAACCAACTTGCAGCAGGCTAAGGAGCGGTTGCAACAGGCCACTGAGCTGGCTCAACAATATGAGCAGGAATTGGCCAGTACCCGTCGCCAAGCCCAAGCCTTAATTGAAGAGGCCAAAGCTGAGGCACAGAAAATTGCCACCGCCGAAATTGCCGAAGCACAGCAGGCTGTGCAAGCAGAGTTACTCAAGCTTCAAACAGAGATTGATGAGCAAAAGCAGGTGACACTGCAGGCACTGGAGGGCCAAGTTGCCAGCTTGAGTGAGCAGTTATTAGCGAAGTTACTGGCCTAGGAGTGTGGGTCATGGACGCAGTATTTTTATTGGCAACGGAAGAGGTGGGGCATTTTGGCATTAACACCAATTTGCTCGAAACTAATGTGATCAACCTTGGCATCCTTATTGGGGTGTTGGTGTATTTTGGCCGCGGTGTACTTGGCAAAACCTTGGGCGATCGCCAGAAACAAATTGCCACAGCCATTGCCGAGGCAGAAGAACGCCAGAAAGTGGCGGCAGCCCGCCTCGCCGAAGCGCAGCAAAAGCTGACTCAGGCTAAACAGGAGGCACAACGCATTCGCGAGGAGGCTCTTGCCCGTGCAAAGGCTGCCAAGGAAGAAATCATTGCCCAAGCCAAGCGGGAAATTGAGCGCTTGAAGGAAACTGCTTCCCAAGATACCAGTGCTGCCACTGAGCGGGCGATCGCCGAAATTCGTGAGCGGATTGCCGCTATGGCACTGGCAGAGGCAGAAAACCAACTGAAAGCACGGTTGAGCCAAAATCCAGACCTTCAGCGCACCCTTGTTGATCGCAGTATTGCCCTACTAGGAGGCAAATGATGCAGACCACCGTCCGTGGTGAAGTTGTTGAACCCTATGCCGAGGCGCTGCTGTCGTTGGCGCAAGCCCACAACCTCATTGATCAGTTTCAGCAGGACACGCAATTGATTTTGGAACTGCTTGCCAGTTCCAGTGAACTGCAACAGTTTCTCGCGAATCCCCTGATTAAGCCTGAGGCCAAAAAGAATGTGCTGCGGCAGTTGACAGTGGATAAGGTGCACGGCTATTTCCTCAACTTCCTAATGTTGCTCGTGGATCGGCGGCGAATTAACTTTCTCGGTTCCATTTGTGAGCAGTACCGTGCCCTGGTGCGCAAACTCCGCAATGTGGCCTTGGCGGAAGTGACCAGTGTCGTCGAACTCAATGACGATCAACGCCGTGCAGTGGTCGAGAAGGTCAAAACCATAACCGGTGCTGCCGATGTAGAGCTTGTCACTGCCTGTGATCCTGAACTGATTGGTGGCGTGGTCATTAAAGTTGGCTCCCAAATCTTTGATGCCAGCCTGCGGGGTCAACTCCGCCGCCTCAGTGTCACCTTGGCGCAAGCCGCCTAATATCCTCTTTGTAAACTGTTCAACCCTTGAGAGCGACTTCTATGGTAAGTATCCGACCCGACGAAATCAGTAGCATTATTCGCCAGCAAATCGAGCAGTACGAACAGTCGATCAAAGTCGATAATGTCGGTACTGTCTTGCAGGTGGGCGATGGGATTGCCCGTGTCTATGGCCTCGACAAGGTGATGGCCTCCGAATTGGTGGAATTTGAAGATGGCACCGTGGGGATTGCCCTCAACCTCGAAGAGGATAATGTGGGGGTGGTGCTGATGGGCGATGGCCTCGGCATCGAAGAAGGCAGTACTGTGCGTGCTACTGGGAAAATTGCCTCGATTCCCGTGGGTGAAGCGGCCATTGGTCGGGTTGTGGATGCGCTGATGCGCCCCATTGATGGCAAAGGGGAGATCCACACAACGCAAACTCGCCTGATTGAATCTCCCGCACCCGGTATTGTCCAGCGCAAATCTGTGTGTGAGCCGTTGCAAACGGGGATTACCGCCATTGACGCTATGATTCCCATTGGTCGCGGTCAGCGGGAACTGATCATTGGCGATCGCCAGACAGGGAAAACGGCTGTTGCCATTGACACGATCTTGAACCAAAAGGGCCAAGACGTGATTTGCGTCTATGTAGCCATTGGTCAAAAAGCCTCCAGCGTTGCCCAAGTGGTGAACGTGCTGCGGGAGCGGGGGGCGCTGGACTATACGATTGTAATTGCCGCCAACGCCAGTGATCCAGCGGCTTTGCAGTATCTTGCCCCCTACACCGGGGCCACGATTGCTGAGTACTTCATGTACCAAGGTAAGCATACCCTCGTTGTCTATGACGACCTCTCCAAACAGGCTCAAGCCTATCGGCAAATGTCGCTACTCCTGCGTCGTCCCCCCGGTCGCGAAGCCTATCCTGGGGATGTGTTCTACTTGCACTCCCGGTTGCTAGAGCGGGCGGCCAAGCTCAACGATGCCCTTGGTGGTGGCAGCATGACAGCACTGCCGGTGGTTGAAACCCAAGCCGGTGACGTGTCTGCCTACATTCCCACCAACGTCATTTCCATTACCGACGGTCAAATCTTCCTCTCCTCTGACCTCTTCAACGCTGGCTTGCGTCCTGCCATCAACGCGGGGATTTCCGTGTCGCGGGTGGGTTCCGCTGCTCAAATCAAAGCCATGAAACAGGTGGCCGGGAAACTGAAGCTGGAGTTGGCGCAATTTGATGAACTGCAGGCCTTTGCCCAATTTGCCTCCGACTTGGATAAAGCCACCCAAAACCAACTGGCCCGGGGTCAGCGCCTGCGGGAAATCCTCAAGCAGCCTCAATATTCGCCCATTCCTGTGGAGTACCAAGTGGCAACCATCTATGCAGGTACCAATGGCTACCTTGACGATATCCCCGTTGAGGCAGTGGCCAAGTTTGTTGCCGGTCTGCGCGATTACCTGCACACCAATAAGCCAGAATACGGTGAGATTATCCGCACCACCCAAAAACTGGATGAAAAGGCTGAAGCCCTGCTGAAGGCGGCGATCGCTGAGTACAAAGCTGCCTTTAGTGCCTAAGCATCACCTTACTTAGATCACGATCAACAGATCAAGATCAACAAATCAACAATGACTTGAACCTGCCCTCCACCAAGGGTAGGTTTTTTTGTCAATAGCCAATGTGGCGCTAGTTGGTAGCGGGTTAGAGAAAAAGGAGTATCAAAAATCATTGCAGTTTCGTTAATGAGGACCCCTTAGCTTTGTATTCTCTCTTACACTGAGGATCCGCGGACAAACCTTTATCAAGGAGTTCTGTAGTGCGTGTCGTTGTCATGGCCGGTGGGAGTGGCACTCGCTTACGCCCCCTCACCTGCGATCTACCCAAACCCATGGTACCGGTGGTCAATCGTCCCATTGCCGAGCATATTCTCAATCTCCTGCGCCGCCATAGCCTTGATGATGTGGTCATGACATTGCACTATCTCCCCGATATCGTGCGGGACTATTTTGGCGATGGGAATGAGTTTGGGGTGCACCTGAGCTATGTGGTTGAGGAAGAGCAGCCCCTTGGCACGGCCGGTTCGGTGAAAAACATTGCCAATTTGTTAACGGATCCGTTTTTAGTAGTCAGTGGCGATAGCATTACCGATGTCGATTTAACCGATGCCCTGCGTTTTCACCAGCAGCACGGTGCTCCCGTAACCCTGATCCTTGCCCGCGTGCCTCAGCCAAAGGAGTTTGGCATTGTCTTTACTGATAGCGATGGCCGCGTGCGGCGGTTTCTGGAGAAGCCCTCAGCAGCGGAAGTCTTTACAGATACAGTCAATACGGGTATCTACATCCTCAGCCCCACAGTTATGGATTACCTTAGTAGCGGCATCGAGCGGGATTTTTCGCGGGATTTGTTCCCATTGCTGTTGCAGGCGGATGTGCCGATGTATGGCTATATCACCGATGCCTACTGGTGCGATGTCGGCAGTCTCCAAACCTACCAACAGGTGCAACAGGATGCCCTCTATGGCCGAGTGCACTTGGAAATTCAGGGGCACGAAGTTCAGCCGCAAATTTGGGTAGGCCACAACACCCCATTGCCGCAAACGGTTCAGCTACAGGCGCCGCTCGTCTTGGGCAATAACTGCCGCTTTGGTGCGGGGGTCACCCTTGGGGCGGGAACGGTCTTGGGGGATAACGTGATTATTGGCAATGGCAGTCGGTTGCGTTCAGTGGTGGCTTGGCATGGCTGCTTTATTGGGGATGACAGTGAACTGGAGCATTGCATCTTAGCTCGCTATGTCCATGTTGATCGCCATGTAACACTACAGGAAGGAGTGATTATTGGCAGTCGCTGTGTGGTGGGGGAGGAAGCCAGCCTGAGTCAGGGAGTGCGGATCTGGCCAGGAAAACGTATTGAAGCGGGTGCAATTGTCAATGAAAGCCTGATCTGGGGCACAACAGGGCAGCGCTATCTCTTTGGGCAGCGGGGAGTGGCCGGCGTGGCCAATGTAGACATTACACCGGAGTTTGCCGTGCGGCTGGCGGCAGCCTATGCCTCCATTCTTGAGCCCGGAACCAGTGTGCTCGTGTCGCGAGATCAGCGAAATGTATCGCGGATGGTGTCCCATGCCCTAATGTCGGGTTTGATGTCGGTGGGGATTCATGTCCTCAATTTGGAGGCGATCGCCCTGCCGATTGCCCGGTTTGCCGCCCAAACCCTTTCAGTCAGTGGGGGAATTCATGTGCGCGCCCATCCCGATCGCGCCGATCAGCTTTTGATTGAGTTTTTTGACCACAAAGGCATCAACCTCAGTAAAGCCAAAGAGCGACAAATCGAAACCGCCTACTTCCGCGAAGAGATTCGCCGTGCCCTACTGATGGATGTCGGTGTCATGACCCATCCCAACAACTGCGTGGCCGCCTATGCCCAAGGCTTTGAAAAGTGGCTGAATACGAAACTGTTTTATGGCAACCCCGCCAAAATTGTTATTGACTATGCCTATGCCGTTTCTGGGGTCGTCTTGCCCCAGATCCTCAGTAAGTTTGGCTGCGATGCCGTTGTTCTCAATGCCACCCTCCACCCCACTCCCCTAAATATTCTCGAGCGACAGCGACTCCTGCGGGAACTAGGACAGGTGGTGACAGCACTTTCTGCAAGTTTAGGGGTGCAAGTCTCCGCCAATGGCGAACGGTTGACCTTGGTGGACAATGCCGGTCAGGTTTTCAGTGATCAAGAACTCACGGCCTTGATGACCTACTTGACCCTCTTGACCCATCCGGGGGGCACCATCGTGGTGCCGGTCACAACCTCTAGTGCCGTGGAGGCGATCGCCCGCCAGCAGGGAGGGCACATTATCCGCAGTCGTACCAACCCGACTGATCTTATGGAAGCCTGCCAACACCACAGCAGCGTTGTCCTAGGGGGGTCCGCAGAAACCGGTTTCATCTTCCCGCAACTGCATCCGGGATTTGATGCCATGTTTACGATCGCCACCCTGCTCGAACTGCTGGCACTCATTGGTAAGCCCCTCACAGTCATACGCCAAGAACTGCCCCGCGTCCACTACTATCACCGCCCAATTCGCTGTCCTTGGCTTGCCAAGGGGTCATTGATGCGCCACTTAGTGGAAACCCATCCCCGCAACCATTTAAGTCTCATTGATGGCGTCAAAATTGGTGAACCCAATACTGACCATTGGGTACTGATTCTGCCCGATGCCAGTGAGCCACTGGTACACCTCTACGTGAATAGTCCTGATGCCCCTTGGAGTGAGCAGATGCTGCAACGCTATAGCCGCCGCATTGAAGAGTTTGCCCGCTTGGAACCTCTCTCAGATGCCACAATAAAGATGTAACCCAAATCCCGTAGAATCAGGGAAAATTTTTCGTACGTTAGGCACAATGGTGGTTTTGAAAACGGAGAAAACCGAAGGGAGCTTGAGCGATAAATTGCGGGGAATTGTCCGTTGGTGGTCAGAATTCAAGATTCAAACCCGCCTCATGGCCACAGCAACCCTCGTGGTCTCCATCATCATGAGTGGCCTCACCTTCTGGGCGGTGAACACGATTCAAACCAATGCCCACCTCAATGACACCCGCTATGGTCGCGATTTAGGGTTACTCCTAGCCGCTGATGTGGCGCCCCTTGTGGCCAAAGGGGATACCGCCGCTGTTGCTGAATTTTCCCGCAAATTCTATGAGCGCAGTGCCAGTATTCGCTACATCCTCTATGCGGATCCCGACGGAGAAATTTACTATGGCCTGCCCTACTCTGCCCCCCAAGTGGAAAGTGCCCTGACGTTGCGCCGCCGTATTCAACTGCCAGAGACCTACCGTGCTAGCCAAGAACCCCTCGTGCGCCAACACCAAACCCCCAATGGTCTAGTTGCCGATGTCTTTGTTCCCTTAACCTTCAATGGCGAAAACTTAGGGGTTGTTGCCCTGGGGATTAACCCAAACCCAACATTCATTGCTTCTGCCAATCTCACGCGGGATCTCACGATCGCTGTCTTTGTTTCCCTCTGGATCATGGTGATCTTGGGGGGGGTCTTCAATGCCCTCACCATTACCCAACCCATTAAAGAATTGGTGCAGGGGGTGAAAAACATTGCAGCGGGGAATTTTAAGCAACGTATTCACCTGCCCTTTGGCGGTGAACTGGGGGAGTTGATCACCAGCTTTAATGACATGGCTGAGCGCCTCGCCTCCTACGAGGCCCAAAACATTGAAGAACTCCAAGCCGAGAAAGCCAAACTGGATACCTTGGTGTCCACGATTGCAGATGGAGCAATTCTGTTAGATACCGACATGCGGATTATTCTTGTCAACCCCACAGCGCAGCGTCTTTTCAATTGGGAGGGGATGAACGTCATTGGCCAAAATGCCCTGGACTGCTTTCCAGCACCGGTGTGCGAAAAACTCACCTGTCCCCTTTACAAGGCCTCTCGCGGAGAGTCAGAAGGGGGAGAATTTCGGGTGACGCTGCAAGAACCTAGCTCGCGATCAGTACGGATTCTGCTGACAACGGTTATGGATGTGCAGCGGGAAAAGCCCAAAGGCATTGCGATTACGATTCAGGACATTACCCGGGAAGTGGAACTCAACGAAGCCAAAGCGCAATTGATTAGCAATGTTTCCCATGAGTTGCGGACACCTCTATTCAATATCAAATCAATCATCGAAACGATTCAAGAGTACGGCAGCAGCCTCAGCGAAAAAGAGCAACAGGAATTCCTAGAAACCGCTAACCACGAGACCGATCGCCTGACTCGCCTTGTCAATGATTTTCTCGATATTTCCCGCCTCGAATCGGGTCGCCCCTATCAGTTTGGCTCCGTACAGATGGCGCAGGTGATTGATCAGATCATGCGCACCTACCAACTCAATGCGGCCAATAAGTCCATTACCCTAACTGCCGAGGTGGAAAACCCCCTGCCACCGGTTTGGGGCAACTACGATCTGCTCATTGGGGCGCTCACTAACTTGGTGGGCAATGCTTTGAAATTTACACCCGAAAATGGACGGGTAACGATTCGTGCCTATGTCTGGCATCCCCCCAGCGATCCAGAGCAGGAACGGGTCCGCATTGAAGTGGCGGACACGGGTATGGGGATTGCCCCAGAGGATCAGCCCCGTGTTTTTGAACGCTTTTTCCGCGTCGAGAATCGCGTGCATACCCTAGAGGGGACGGGTCTGGGGTTGGCCATTGTCCAAGATATTATCCACAAGCACAATACGCAAATTCATTTAGTTAGTGAATTGGGGGTCGGTAGTACCTTTTGGTTTGATTTGGCCATTGATGAATCCGCCCTCGTTGATAACCCTCATGGCACCGCTGAAACGGCGCTGCCCCCCGCTTAAAAGGGGTGGATGGGAGCGATGCCCCCTTGCCAGTAACAACAAATCATCCGCTAAAATCTGAAGGCAAGAATCCATCACTCCTCACGCCAATGGCTGCTTGGGCTGGGCCCTGAGGAAAAAAATACAGGTTTTTGCATTTATTTTCATCTCAATCTAAAACTCGCTATTAAACATTGGAGCTGAGGAAGTGAAAACAAACTCGTTTACACCCGTTGCGATTCTATCTATTTTCGGCAGTACGGGGGTGGTGTTGCCTGCTTTAGGAATTCCGATTATCGCTCCCACCCAACAGGATATTCAGCCAGCCCTACCGGCTCCACCCCCTCTACCACCCACCTCACCGCCAGTTCTTGAACCGCCCCCCTCACTCCCTAGTCCACCCCCCGAGTCAGAAAATGTTTTAATACCTGTACGAAAAATTATTGTTGAAGGCAGCACCATCTTTGGGCCGGCAGTATTTGATCCAATTATCAAGCCCCTCGAAGGGCGGCAGGTGACCCTCGCAGAGCTACAGGGAGCCGCCGATGCCATTACAAAACTCTATCTAGAGGGGGGCTATTTGACTTCTCGCGCCGTTTTGAAGGAGCAGGTGGCACGGGATGGGGTCATCACGATTCAAGTTCTTGAAGGCCGCCTAGAGGACATTCGTATTGAAGGCAATAAAGGAATTGTCCAGCGCTATATTCGCAGCCGTATTGCCCTTGGTGCAGGCGTGCCCCTCAATTCCAATCGCCTTGAAGAGCAGTTGCGTCTGTTGCGAACAGATCCGCTTTTTGCCAATCTTTCTGCGAGTTTGCGACCCGGCACGACACCCCAGGAGAGTATTTTGGTGGTACGGGTGGTACCTGCCCGCTGGCTGAATGCTGCTTTTGGTCTGGATAACAATACGCCGCCAGCGATCGCCCCGAATCGGACCACGGCCTTTTTGGGATACAACAACCTCAGTGGGCGCGGCGATAGTGTCTATGGCTCCTACGGCATCGGTAACAATCTAGGCACGTTTGATTGGGGAGCATCCAACACCGTGGAGTTTGGCTACAGCCTCCCCCTCAATGCCATGAATGGCACACTCACCATTCGCACCCTGCAAGCGGACAGCGAAATTACCCGCCCCCCCGCCCTTGCGGCCCTTAATATTCGCAGTGAATCTTCGATTTACCAAGCCAGTTTTCGCCAACCAGTGATTCGCAATATCCGCGAGGAACTGGCCTTTGGCATTGGCTTCTTGATGCAGTCCGGGCAAACCTTTGTAGCGGGAATACCAGCTCCCATTTCCGCTGGAGCTGATGCTTCTGGCTACAGTGCTTCCCGTGTGCTAGAACTCACCCAAGAATATACTCGCCGCGACCCCCAAGGGGTATGGGTCTTTCGCTCGCAGTTTAACGTTGGCCTGCCCATTTTGGGGGCAACAGAAAATCCAAGTCCGCTACCGGATGGCACCTTTTTTAGCTGGCTAGGACAGGGGCGGCGGGTACAACGCCTTTGGGCAGACAATCTCTTGATTTTACGCACCGATGTTCAACTCAGTCCCAATAGCCTGCTCCCCTTTCACCAATTTGTGATTGGTGGGCCGCTGTCGGTGCGCGGTTACTCAACCAATGCGCTCTCTGGGGATAATGGCCTGCGGTTTTCTGGAGAAGCCCGCTTCCCAGTGCTGCGGACTGCCAATCGTCGCCCGATTATTTCCCTTGGGCCGCTGTTTGATCTGGGGGTAGTCTGGAACAATAGCCGCAATCCAGCAGGTCCCGTTGCTAACGATGTCATTGCCGGTCTGGGTTTGGGGCTCTTGGTGCAACCGACGCGCAACCTCGATCTTCAGTTTCAATATGCAGCACCATTAATTGATCTGCCGGGTCAAACCCGTAGTTTGCAGTCCGATGGCATTTACTTTTCCTTGACGGTGCGTCCCTAGGGCGTATCGAGGGCGGTGCGGAGTGACTGACAAAACTCAGCAACAGCGGCAACCCCCTGATCCGGTTCTGCCAGACGTTTAACAAAGGCACTGCCGACAATGGCGGCATCGGCACCCCAATCACGTACCTGGCGGGCATGCTCTGGACTGGCAATGCCAAACCCGACACCAATGGGCTTGGGGGTGATCTGCCGTAGGGTGCGCAAGAGTTCCTGAACACGGCTGGCCATTTCTTGACGCATGCCAGTGACGCCAGTGGTGCTGACAAGGTAAATAAATCCCTGAGAAGCGGTGGCGATCGCCTGCATCCGTTCAGGGGATGTGGTGGGTGCAATCAGCAGTGTCAATTCCAAGCCCAAATTGGCTGTCTGTGCGAGAACTGGTTCTGCTTCCTCAAGGGGCAAATCAGGAATCACTAACCCCTTGATCCCGGCTTGGGCAACCGCTTTGAGAAATGAAGAGACCCCCCGATGGTAGATGGGATTGTAGTAGGTAAAGAGAATGAGCGGCGCCCTCAGTTGCTGGTGCAAGTCCGTTGTCATTTCTAAGACTGCCTCAAGGCGGGTTCCCCGCTGCAAAGCGCGGGTGGCGGCTGCCTGAATGACTGGACCATCGGCCAAGGGATCCGAATAGGGCATCCCCAGTTCAATCAGATCTGCGCCGTGGTCATCTAGGGCCTTGAGGGCAGCAACTGTAGTTTCTAAATCCGGGTCTCCGGCGGTCAAAAAGGGAATGAGGGCACAGCGCTGGCGAGCACGACATTGCTCAAAGCGTTCAGAAATTTTAGGCACAGTCACGGGCAGTTGCTCTCAAAGATGCATAATAATTGTGCCAGATTAGATACAGCCCTTCTCTAGAATATGAGATACCTATAGTGGCAGGTGGCAGTGAGGGTCATCTAAGCGTGCGTTGGTGGCGTTTTCTCCCCTTTGGCGATCGCCTACGGGCCAGCGAGGCAGTTGGCGGTCTGCGGCAGTGGACGCTGGAGGCGCGGTTGCTCCACTGGTTGACCCTGGTGTGGATTGGCCTTGGTTTGGTTGTTCTCTTTTCCGCTAGTTTTCCCGTGGGCCTAGCTGAAACAGGGAATGGGCTGTACTATTTTACGCGCCAGTTGCTGTGGCTTGCCCTTGGCTGGGCAGGGTTTCAACTGTTTCTGCGGCTGCCCTTGCGGCGATCGCTCCAGATGGCTATTCCAGGCTTCTTTTTGTTTTTGCTACTCATCTGGGCAACGCGATTACCAGGGGTTGGGACAACGGTGATGGGCGCCACCCGCTGGATTAGTATTGGCCCCTTTCAACTCCAGCCCTCGGAGATGATGAAGCCTTTTTTAGTCCTGCAAGCTGCTTGGGTGTTTAGCTGTTGGCGGCGGCTGCACCTGAAGGCGCGCTGTTTTTGGTTAACGGCCTTTGCCCTGACGCTCTTGGGGATTTTAATTCAACCGAACCTCAGTACCACCGCCCTCTGTGGCATTACGTTGTGGCTGATTGCTCTCGGTGCAGGTTTACCTTTGACCCCCCTGTTGTTAACGGCCATGAGTGGCTTGAGCTTAGCAGTTCTCAGCATCAGCATTAATGATTACCAACGGCGGCGAGTCATGTCCTTCCTGAACCCTTGGGCGGATGCGATGGGGGATGGCTACCAGCTAGTACAGAGTCTATTGGCGGTTGCCTCAGGGGGCGTTTTGGGTACCGGGTATGGCTTTTCCCAGCAGAAGCTCTCCTACTTACCGATTCAGCACACCGACTTTATTTTTGCGGTTTATGCGGAAGAAACAGGGTTGGTGGGCTGTCTGTTGCTGTTGGCGCTATTGGTGGCCTACGGTTGGCTGGGAATGCGAGTGGTGAATCGGGCGCGGGATTCCCTGATCCAGCTCACTGCCTTGGGGGCAACGGTGATGATGCTCCTCCAAGCCCTGATTAATATCAGTGTAGCCATTGGTCTGTTGCCGACAACGGGACTGCCCTTCCCGCTCTTTAGCTACGGGGGTAGCTCCATTATGGCCAGTCTGGCGATCGCTGGCCTGTTGATTCGCTGTGCCCGTGAAGGGCAGCAGGCAGAGGTGATTGCCTTCCCTGGTGTGACAAAAGCTCACTCCAGAACTTCCAGAAGCACCCGCCGCCGTGCTGCTCCCGTGGTACCCCTGCGTCCCGAAGGAATCAATAAACCCTAGGCTGACACTTCACGGCCATCTTGACGCCACACGGCAATGACCGAAGGCCGGGGTACGACGACTTGGTCACCATAGGGCCAGCGGGTTGGTAGATCAGCAGTGGATTTTGCCCCTTCCCCCGGATGTTGAATGGCACAGAAGAAGGTTTTGTAGTCACTGCTAAACTCTGGCCCACAAACTTCACAGCCAGGCACAGCCGAGAGAAACATCTTCAGTTCGCGGCGGCCGGGGCTGAGGACATAAATGCCATCATTTTTGCCGAGGCGACTTGATGCCTCGTTGCCATCCGTAGCAATCCAGACATTGCCAGCGCGGTCAAAAGCAAAATTGTCGGGTGCGGAGATGGCAGGCACCTTAGCGTTGGTGGGTCGGCCATAAAGCACTAACTGGCGGCCTTTCTCTGGGGCGGTGGGGTCACCGCAGAGCAAGGGCAACGTCCATCGGAACTGCAAGGCAGCCGGATTATTTCCCTGCTCAACGATCTCAATTACATGGCCCATTACGTTTTCGGGGCGAGGATTGGCGCGATCGCTGTCCTTACGCTTTTCGTTGTATGTCAAGGCAAGCCAGACACTTTTAGTGACAGGATTCCACTCAAAATCTTCTGGCCGATCCATTTTTGTTGCCCCAAGGGCATCGGCTGCCCCCCGTGTATTGATAAAGCACAGCGCCGGATCCTTTTGAAAGATATCAGGCAAACTGGGATTCGGCATAATTTTGTTATCGCTGACACGGGCAATTAGGCGCCATTCACCCGTCAGATCGTCGTTAAACCGCGCAACGTAGAGGTCGCCTTCATCCAACAGGTTCAAGTTGGCGGCACGGTTGTTGGCTCGGTACTTGCCCTTGGTAATGAATTTATACGCATACTCAAAGCGTTCATCATCCCCCATGTAGACCACGACCCGTCCATCGGGGGCAATGACGGTTGTTGCAGCCTCATGGCGAAAGCGCCCTAAAGCCGTGCGTTTGATGGGCAAGCCATTGGGATTGAGGGGATCCACTTCCACGACCCAGCCAAAGCGAAAGGCCTCATTGGGTTCCTTTTCAAGGTTGAAACGGTCTTCGTAGAAGTAAAAACCATAGCGATCGGCCCGCTGACTGGGAAGGCCATAGCGCCCGTGCAAGGTCTTCACTCGCTCTGTGAGGTTGCGATCGCTCCCCCCAAAATAGCTATGAAAATTTTCCTCACAGGTCAAGACTGTACCCCAAGGGGTTTTGCCCGCTGCGCAGTTATTGAGGGTGCCGTTGACGCGCCTGCCCGTGGGATCAGCGGCCGTTTTCAGTAGGGGGTGCCCTTTGGCAGGGCCAGAAATTTCACAGGGGGTTGACCCCGTAATCCGATAGTTTTGGGGAGAGGCTTTGACATACCGCCAGCCACCATTGGCGTTTTGGCTAATCTCAACAATTGAAAGGCCATGGGCTTCCCGCTGGAGTGCTGCTTGCCATTGACTCGGGCGATCGCCCCCCCTTTCAAACATCAGTTCAGGGTTCGTGTACTCATGGTTAACCACGAGCAGATGTTTGCCGTTGGGTGTCCTCTGGTACCCCACAAAATCACAGTTGTAGCCAAAGCAGTACCGTTGCCGCCGCACATCTGCTTCCGTAACTGTTTGATGAATGCGGTTCCAGTTTAGGTTTTCGCCCCCATCGAGGGCATCCCCCCAGCGAATGACCACGCCATGATCAAAGCCCGCCGGCAAGGTGATTTTGTCGTCTGTGTTAGGGTAAATCGTTGAAAATTCTAGGGAGGTTGCAGCCGCACCGACTTTAGGTAAGGTTGCAAGGGTCAAACCGGCAGCGCCAAAGAGGGCTGTTTTCAAAACAGCACGTCGGCTCAAGGCACGGGATAATAGATCACCAAAATACTCGCCCATAGTTAGCTAAGAATTCCCTTACTTTAGGTCACCATTGCATAGGTTAGGGAAACCCGAGGGCAATGAGGTTAAGTTGAGCCTAAGAAACGGGAAAAAAGTCTTAAGACAAGGCAGCGGCTAGGAGTTTTTGTGTGTAGGGATGCTGCGGGCGAGCAAAGAGTTGTGCCGTAGGGGCAAGCTCGACAATTTTGCCACGATACATTACCGCAACGCGATCGCAAAAACGACGGGCGATCGCCAGATCGTGGGTGATAAAGAGATAGGTCAGTTGCAACTGTTCCTTTAACTCTTGCATCAGCGCCAGCACCTGGGCTTGAATATGGGCATCGAGCATACTCACCGGTTCATCACAGATCACCAGTTGAGGCTGGGTAATGAGGGCACGGGCGATCGCCACCCGCTGGCGTTGTCCCCCCGACAGAGCATGGGGATAGCGATGAAGGTAGGCTTCAGCCGGGGTCAATTCCACCTGCACCAACATCTCGCGCACCCGTTCCTGGGCAGCCCGTTTCCCCATCAGCCGATGAATGAGCAGTGGCTCTAGCAAATTTTGCTCCACGGTCATTTTGGGGTTCAGGCAGGCATGGGGGTCTTGGAAAATCATTTGCAGATCACGGCGGGTTTGGCGCAGTTGGGCCGCCGACAATTGAGTTAAATTGCGCCCCCAAAAGACCACTTCACCGGCATTGGCAGGAATCAGTTGCAAAATTAAGCGCGAAAGTGTACTTTTGCCACAGCCAGACTCGCCAACAAGGCCAAGGGTTTCCCCGCGCCGCAGCGTTAGGTCAACGCCGTCCACCGCCCGAATCGTGGTTTGCGGTTGTAACCATCCCCCCAAGCGGTAGTGCCGCTGTAAATTCTCAACTCGCAGCAGTTCCGGAGCCGTGTCCAAGGGCGGAGGCTGTGGAGAGGTGAGTTGGGTAGCCGCAAGCAAGGATTGGGTATAGGGGTGCTGTGGCCGTTGCAGCACTCGGTGAGCCGCTCCCAGTTCCACAATCTTGCCTTGGTGCATTACCGCAAGGCGATCGCAATACTTGGCCATGAGTGCCAGATCATGGGAAATGAGTAACAGTCCCCGCTGCTCCTCTTGGCACAGGCGCGTGAGTTCCTCCAGAATTTCTGCGGCGACGGTTACATCCAGTGCCGTTGTCGGTTCATCGGCAATGATGAGGGGTGGGTTCAATAGCAAGGCAAGGGCGATCGCCACCCGTTGACGCATCCCCCCACTCAACTCATGGGGATACTGATGGAGGCGATTGGCAGGAATTTTTACTCGATCCAACACCTCAATAATGCGCTGCCGCCGTTGGGGACGGCTCCAAGCAGACCAATGACTCCGCAACAGCTCATCGCAGTGGTCATAGACGCTCATGAGAGGATTGAGGCGCGTCATCGGATCCTGAAAGACCAAGCCAATTTGCTCGCCTCGCAGCCGCCGCAACTGGGAAGCAGTTAGGCCCAAAAGAGATTGCCCCTGAAGTGCGATCTCTCCAGAAACCTGTGACCGCGGTGGCAATAACTGCAAAATGGCTTTAGCAATTGTGGATTTGCCGCAACCCGACTCCCCGACTAAGCCAAACCGCTCCCCTGCAGCTACACAAAAAGAAACACCATCCACCACAAATGTTGCAGCAGATGATGTCTCCCTTCTAGGGTAGGCGACCCGCAGTTCCCTAAGTTCTAAAAGAGTCGCCATGGACTTTTCGATCCTAGACAGGTTCGATGCGGGCGTAAAAGACCCCTTGAATTTTCACCTCATGGGGTTCGTGGGCACCCATATCATCATCGGAGAGTTGCTCACTTTCAAAGGTGCCAGCAATTTCACCGGTGCGGCCATCCACTTTCGCCACATTCAGAGAAATTTGACCCTTGGTGAGGGAGAAGCGTTTGACGTTGGCGCGAGCCAGTTCTTCTTCTTTAGCTTGGGGAAGGGCGATCGCCGAGTCATAACCAGAGGCCAAGCCCCGTCCTTTGGGATCGAGGAAGTTGGCAGTGCGGTAGGAGGGAACGTTGAATTCGCCCTTGAAATCCGTTGAAGTGGTGATGCTGGTCACGTTGGGCTGAGTGCTCGCCACCAAGTTTTTCACCGTAAACAGCAGTGGGATGCGCTCACCACCAGGCATTTGCACTGTCACTGGTTGGAAATCAATCCCATCCTCTTCCACAAACGTAAGACTGCCATCGCTGTTGACCTTGAGTTCCCCTTGAATTTGATCCAAGCTCGTGGTTTCGCGGGTCACCAGTTTTGTGGGCACAAATTCGGCCTCTTGGCGTTTGTTCTTAGGCTCTTCCTTGACCAAAAATGTCGTCGGCTGCAGGCACAGTTGGGCAATGCGATAGGTTTGGGAGCTATCAATGGGATAGGCACCACGCGCCGTATCATCCAGGGTGGGGCACTTGTTGGCCAGACCTGTACCCACAATATCGTCATAGGTTAAAGTCTGTTTTGCAGCAAAGGCGGGGGCGCTCAAGGAAAAAATCCCTAGACATACCGCCAGCAGAGTCGCCATTAAAATGCGATATTTCATGGTTAACCTCAGAAGTCAAAGCATCTCAAAGCAATCAAAGTGTGGGAGATAACCCTGCGTATAGAGTCCAGTGAAGGCAGCCATGCAACTACCTTATCAATCCATGATTATACGGAGGTTTGCGATCGCCTCAGAAAGGAAATTTTCGCGATATTTTAATCTTGCAAGAGGAAAAACCGATGAGCCACTCCTCTGCCACCGAAGCTGCCAAGTAAACTAGTGAAAAATCAGGATCAGGAGTAAATTCATGAATGACAACGAGTTGTTTGCCGTTTTCGTTGCCGATGTTGTCAATGGTACCGGCAGCCTTGCCTCCAATCCCAACTATCGCATTGAGTCCGTCCTAGGAACTTTGCAACTGGTGGACAACCGAACTGGCCTCATTGCCATAGGCAAAAGTGAAGAGGGTCAACCCCAGATCACAGTCAAGCGCTACTGCGATGCGTGGGAATCTTTGCGACAGGCATTGATCCATAGTTCATTTTTTCCGGACCTTGCCTACAACAAAGCACCACTGGTGCCCTTTACCCGTGCCCCCATTCCCAAAGACTATCAGCTCTATGATTGTGCTGCCGGTGAGATGTGGCGCTGTTGGCGACGGAGGACAGTTGATCATGTGCATATCTATACCGCGAATCACTGGCGATCGGTGGGGGAGGTTTCCTGTAGTGGCGGTGTGGTCTTTATCCTTCTTCCTGATCTGGAGAAAGGAATTGAGATAACCAGTTCTTCGCTGATGTCTTGGTTAGGCGTTCCCAATCCTTAAAACCCTAAAACTGCTTAAGAAACTACGGATTGGGGAGAGCGATCGCCCCCATGGCTCAAATGGAGCAAACAGAACCCAAAGATTCCAGAGATAATATTAAGTAACTTATGGAGTAACGACCAAGCAACGTCAACCTTGCCTGCTTGCGATCTCGCCAGCCGATTTCCCTCCGAGGCAACTATGTCAGAACCCCACCGCGACACCAACATCGGCCAAGTCCTCATGAACCGGTATCGGCTCACGGAGTTAATTGGCAAAGGCTCAATGGGGCGGGTCTATCGCGCAGAAGATAGTCTCCTTGGGGGTGTTCCCGTTGCCGTTAAATTCCTGTCCCACAGCCTGCTCAACGATCGCATGAAAACCCGCTTTGCCCAAGAAGCGCGGGCGGGTGCTCTCCTCGGCCAGAAAAGTATGCACGTGGTGCGGGTGCTCGACTACGGCATGAACAACGAGGAAATTCCCTTCTACGTCATGGAATTTTTAGAGGGAGAAAACCTCAGTGATTTGCTCCTAGAAGAACCCCTGCCTTTAAGCCGATTTCTGCGCATTGCACGGCACATGTGCCTTGGTCTTCAGGTAGCCCATGAAGGAATTATCATCGAAGGCCAAAAATGCCCGATTATTCATCGTGACATCAAACCCAGTAATGTCCTTGTGATTCAGGATGGCACGATGGGGGAACTCGCCAAGCTATTAGATTTTGGGATTGCCAAATTTTTGGGGGATGTCTCTGAAAAGGGTCAAACCTCGTCGTTTATGGGCACTTTGGCCTATTGTTCGCCAGAACAAATTGAAGGGCGGGAATTGGATCACCGCTCTGATATCTACAGTCTTGGCATCACCATGTATGAGTTACTCACAGGCAAGATGCCCATTCAGGCGGAAAGCCACTCTATCGGTAGTTGGTTTAAGGCGCACCACTTCCAAAAGCCCATTCCCTTCAATGTGGCGAGTCCGGGGCTGCATCTTCCCCCTGCCCTTGAGGAACTGATCATGGCCTGTATGGCCAAATCCCCCAGTGATCGCCCCCAAAATGTTGGGGAAATTATCAAAGTTCTCACAGCTGTTGAGGAACAGTTTGGCAGTACTCGAGTCACCCAGCCGGGGGTAGGGGTTGCCGCCAAAGTATCTCAACCCTCAGAACGCCAATCTCAACCGCCTGTTGCCCTTGCGACGGTTGAGGAAGTCTGCTGGCAAAGTGTTTGGCCTGCGGATAAACCTGTAGCGGAAATTGTCTTTCCCGTGCCCTTGTATGCCCAACGGGAATCAGCGGCGTCGCTGTGGGTGATGTTGCCTCGGTCAGAGATTGATCGGCGCATGCTTAATCTTCGCTACAACCAGTTTCTCTTCACCACCAGTCCCCACCCGATGATCCTCTGGATTACGGCTATTTATGATCCCCAGCAAGGTCCCCGCTGGTTGCCCTGTTATTTGGATATGAAGCTGCCACGCAACCAAGAACTCTGCCTTTTGCTTTCGGAAACGGGTTATTACCCGCTGCTCTTTTTCTCCCTTGAGGATCCGCAACACTGCCTCAATGTCCGCATGTTTACAATCGCAACCTTCCAGCGGCAACTCCTACGGGACTGGCTGCAAACCAGTAAAAACTTACCCAGTTCGGCCCCAGCGGTTGTGAGCCGTAATCTCCTCAAGGCAGAATTTGAAAACTATAAGCCCCAAATCCTCGCCAAGCTAGAGAACGTGAAGATGGCTACAGTCATTGATTAGGGATATCGCGATCGCTCTCTAGGGCAGCAATAGAGAAAAATATATTAAGAGTTGTTGCGCAATTGGTAAAGAATTGTTACAGTGAGGGTACAGGGTTCGATCAGGAGTCAAAACCATGGAAGATACCAAAACCATTAAAGCTGAAGACCGCAATGCATGGGTGTTTGGATTTACCCCCCAAGCTGAAATTTGGAACGGCCGCCTTGCCATGATTGGCTTTGTGGCGGCACTGCTCACAGAACTGATCACCAAACAAGGCGTGCTTCACTTCTGGGGTCTCCTCTAGACCTTCACTTTCTCCCAATTTTCAGCGGTCAAAGTGTCATTTTGAGGTCAGTAATGGCCTCTTTTTTTTGGCCAATTGACGGTTTAACACCGCTTTTCCCCCAAGCGATCACACAGGTGAAACACGAAAGACCAGATAGAGGATGGCTCTCCCTTTATGCATCCCAATGCTAAGAACGATAGCGGGAAGCTCCGCTGTCAAAGCTTGAATGATTTCGGAATTGAGAGTTTGGGAATCTAGGAGTGATTTACACGGGGAATCCCCAGACTATAGTTGCGCACACGACTATTGAGGTTGTAGCCAATTTCCCCTTGCATCAGTAAGAAGCGAATAAAGTGCTCCAAGTCTGAGCCAATCCGCCGCAAATTGTATTCCGTCAGGTCTTCCCCTGCGGCATTGGCCACCAATTCCTGAAACTTGGCTTCCACTTTCGCAAGGGCGGCTTCGTTCCACTCCAATTCGTTATCGGGATCCACATTCAGCGTCAGCGTTTCGGTATCAGGATGAACTTCACCATCTACCACATGGCCGGCATAGATGTGAACGTGGCGTGTTGTGGACTTCAGTAGCATGGCTAATCCAATGACGAGTGGACAGTAGTTCGTAAACGCTTTTACTATACCAAGAATTCTTTCAAGGAAAGTTTAGAAAAACTCATGCTTTAGGCCAAGAATCAGTAATGGCACTGAGCTGGTTTCTATGCTGCTTTTGGCTAGCGATCGCTGAACATCAAAGGGGCAATCGCCCCCTCTATCAATCCAGATTTTAGGTGCCTCGCAAAATTTCCCATTTGCGGATAGGGTGGGCCGGCTGATTTTTGCATGCCGGTCGTTGCCACAGGCGCGGCCGACCACTGGCCCAAGGGGAGGGTCACTGTGGGGACGGATGTTAACCCCCTCCCCATTGGCGCGAGTAATACTGAAGGCGTTAAAATGGCATTAAAATCATATCTATCATATTTACCGACAACTGTAACGGTTTCGCCCGGCTGGCGATTGATTTGGTAAAACCAACGCGGCCCCGCATCCACCATCACTTGGCCAGTGCTGTTATCGAGGATGAATGGATTACCAACGACGCTGCGAACTGTGCCGCGAATGGTCATCCCCTGAAAGTTCGTCAAATTGTGAATCGGTGTTGCCGACGGGGCACAGGTCTCAGTTATTGGCGGAAGAACGACCTCCGTAATACCGACAAAGAGAGGACAACTAAGGCTCCATAAACGTTTTATAACCATTTTTTCCTAATTTTTCCTAAATATCTTGGCTTATAATTTAGGGAACAAAAAATGATAGAAATATAATCAGAAATTATGCTTATGGGAAGTAAAAAACACATTGGTTTCTTGACCCACACAACTTTGAATTTCTATGTTTGAATTTCTATGTTGCCCTCGATGGGCATCGACAATTTGCTTGACGATCGCTAGCCCCAAACCAAATCCCCGCGGTTGTTCCTGACCTTGGCAAATGCGATAAAAGCGCTCGCACCGATGGGGAGGCACGGCTTCTGGAATACCGCTCCCCCTGTCCACGACAGCAATTTGAACATCGCGATCCGTAAATGTAGAGCAAAAGGCTGACAATTGGCCAGTT
Source organism: Thermosynechococcus sp. M3746_W2019_013 (assembly GCF_015296045.1). NCBI lineage: Bacteria > Bacillati > Cyanobacteriota > Cyanophyceae > Acaryochloridales > Thermosynechococcaceae > Thermosynechococcus > Thermosynechococcus sp. M3746_W2019_013. The sequence goes on from NZ_DVDW01000016.1 coordinate 67,154, forward strand.
GTCCTTAGAGCCAAAAATAAAAGGTACTCAATAGATGCGTAGTTTGTTTAGCCATTTGAGAAATGTTGGTTGGATTTTGCTCCACTGTTATCAGAGATTCAAGAGCCGTTTAGAGCAGTTTCTTTATCTAAAGTGCCATGTGAATGGGCTGTTGCTGATGGAGATCATGAATACGCATTCCTCAAGGCGGGGGCGATCGCCGGTATAAAAAACTATGGTAACCATGTTGAAATTCCATTGCAATTAGACAACAAAGAGCCAAGTTCAGTTCCGTGTAAGTTTAAGGTTGAGCAGAAGGGGAAGGCGTGCTTAACTTAGTTAAAGAGTTTTTAACATTTGCTCTATGCCCTTGATAACGTCACTTTTGCAACCTTTGCCTGCCGATGTTGCAGCAGAATCAGTGAACCTGGCGGAAGCGGGTCCATTGATCTTGGCCGCTGTTCTGCTGAGTCTAGTGGTGATCTACTTTGCCAGCAAAGTCGGCGGTGAAATTTGTGCCCGCATTAACTTTCCACCTGTACTGGGAGAACTGGTAGGGGGTGTGGTCGTTGGTATTTCCGTCTTGCACCTGTTGGTTTTTTCTGAAGGGGGACCAACGGAACCCTCGGTTCTGACGACCTTTATCCAACAGACGGCAGGCATTGATGGCACTGTCGCTTCAGTAGTTGCCAATACCGCCAGCGAAGTTATTTCCGTCCTCTCGGAAATTGGCGTCATGATCCTGCTCTTTGAGATTGGTCTGGAGTCGGATTTAGAGGGCCTGCTGAAGGTGGGGCCTCAGGCTGCCATCGTTGCTGTGGTGGGGGTGGTGACTCCCTTTGCCGCTGGCACCCTTGGCCTTGTGACGCTGTTTCATGTGGACTTGGTCCCCGCCATCTTTGCCGGTGCGGCTCTCACGGCAACCAGTATCGGGATCACGGCCAAAGTCCTTGCGGAGATTCAACGGCTGACTTCCCCGGAAGGTCAAATTATCATTGGGGCAGCGGTTCTGGATGACATTCTTGGCATTATTGTGCTGGCAGTGGTGGCGAGTCTAGCCAAAACCGGCACAGTGGAGATCAGCAATGTGATCTATCTGATTATTAGCTCCGTCGTATTTTTGGTGGGCTCTGTGATGGTGGGGCGGCTGCTGAGTCCTTTCTTTTTGGGGATGGTCGATCGCCTGAGCACACGCGGTAACTTGCTGGTTCCCTCCTTGATCTTCGCCTTTGTCCTGGGTTATGTGGCTGTGATTCTGCAACTGGAAGCGATTCTCGGTGCGTTTACCGCTGGCTTAGTCCTTGGGGAAACAGAAAAACGACGGGAGCTAGAGGAGCAGGTTTTGCCCATTGCCGATATGTTGGTGCCGGTATTCTTTGTCTGTGTCGGCGCACGCACCGATATTAGTGTTCTCAACCCCCTAGAATCGGCCAATCGTGCGGGTCTGATCATTGCCTCTTTCCTCGTGCTGGTGGCCATTGTTGGTAAGGTGGTCGCAGGAGCAGCGGTCTTTGGTCAGCCGGGAATTAACCGCTGGGCGATTGGCATTGGCATGGTGCCGCGAGGCGAAGTCGGACTGATTTTTGCCGCTGTCGGGTCTGCCAGTGGTGTCCTCTCGAAGGCTCTAGATGCTGGCATTATCGTGATGGTGATTGTGACCACGTTCGTTGCGCCCCCTCTGTTGCGCTTGGTCTTTAAGCCAGAGGCCACAGAGGTGTTACCGACCTCGGATATTGCAGTAGAGTCTCCCCGAGAAGGATAGCAATGGAACCGATTACGGTCATTGGTGGTGGTTTAGCCGGTACAGAAGCGGCTTGGCAAATTGCCCGTGCCGGTCTGCCGGTGGTGCTGTATGAAATGCGCCCGCACGTGGCCAGTCCAGCCCACCATACGGCGGACTTGGCAGAGTTGGTATGCAGTAATTCCTTTGGCGCCAAGGCGAGCGATCGCGCCACGGGGCTATTACACCATGAACTGCGTGCCCTTGGGTCACTGATTATTGCCACTGCCGATCGCCATCAAGTGCCTGCCGGCGGCGCCCTGGCGGTGGATCGCGCCCAGTTTAGTCGTGAGGTAACTGAAACCCTCGAAAGCCATCCCCTCGTGACAGTGCGGCGCGAAGAACTGCCCCGCCTCCCAGAAAACGGGATTGTGGTCTTGGCCACCGGCCCACTGACCAGTGAGGCCCTGAGTGCCGATCTTCAATGCTTTACCGGACTGGACTACCTGAGTTTTTTTGATGCCGCCAGCCCAATTGTGGTCGGGGAGTCCATTAACCGTGAGGTGGCCTTTTTGGCTTCCCGCTATGACCGCGGCGAAGCGGCTTATCTCAACTGTCCCTTCAGTGCTGAAGCATACCAGCGGTTTTGGCAGGCGCTTTGTGAAGCTGAACAAGCGCCCCTCAAGGACTTTGAGCGCGAGAATGCCCAATTTTTTGAGGCTTGCCTACCCGTAGAGGAATTGGCGCGGCGAGGGGTGGATACCCTGCGGTTTGGCCCTTTGAAACCTGTGGGCTTGCGGGATCCACGCACGGGGGAGCGTCCCTATGCGGTGGCACAACTGCGCCAGGAGGATCGCCATGGCCAACTGTGGAACTTGGTGGGGTTTCAAACCAATCTGCGCTGGGGGGAGCAGCAGCGGGTCTTTCGCATGATCCCCGGCTTAGAGCAGGCGGAGTTTGTGCGCATGGGGGTGATGCACCGCAATACCTTCTTAAATGCCCCGAAGTTATTGAGGGCCAGTCTTCAGTTTCGCGATCGCCCCACCCTCTTGGCAGCGGGTCAAATTACCGGTACCGAAGGTTATACGGCGGCGGCAGCAGGGGGCTGGCTAGCGGGAACGAACGCGGCTCGCTTGGCACGGGGACTTGCACCCTTGGTATTGCCCCCAACAACGATGGCTGGTGCCCTCTTTCACTACATCAGTACCGCTGAGAGCAAAACCTTCCAGCCGATGCCCCCCAACTTTGGCATTTTGCCACCCCTAGAGCAACCAGTGCGTCAAAAGGCGTTGCGCTATGCCGCCTATCGCGATCGCGCCCTCAAAGATTTAAGCACCTGGGCAACAGCCATGTCGCTGCCCCTACAGCCTCTAGAGTTAGATGGGTGCAATCCTGCTGCCGTTGAAGCTGGAGCCTAAGATAAGCTGGGGGCAAAATTGGCAAGCGATCGGGCCACTCAATGGCCACAATCCCGGGCTCAATTTCTTCGCCGAGCCAATAGCGTTCTGGCGCCAAGGCCGCCACTTCAGCAGGCGTCAGGCGATAGAGATCAAAGTGATAGAGGGGTACACGCCCTTCGGAATATTCCTGAATTAGGGTGAAGGTGGGGCTTTGAATGACATCTTCAATGTTCAATCCCTCCCCCAAGGCTTGCACAAACGTGGTTTTTCCTGCCCCTAGCTCTCCCGCCAACAGGAGCACTGTCCCCGGCGGCAGCCATGTCCCCCACTGGCGCCCTAAGGCTTGCAGTTCTGCCAAACTCAGGCTGAGGTTCGTCATTTAGGCTGGCACTGCTTCTAGGAGTCGCGAAAAGTAAAAGCGAGTTTTGGTCATGGCATTGCGCTCAATCCGCCAACCCAAGTTCCGCAAAATCTCCACAATAAATTCCTCACTGTGGAGATAGGCACGGGTGGCCTTGCTGGCGCCGGGGAAGAATTCACCAATCTTCTTCAGCAGCATATATTTTGGTGTTTTGGGGGCAAAGCTCAGAATCAGCCGCTCCATGGCCAAAGAACTCAAGTGGGCTAGCATCCCTGCCATTTGGTTGTCGGGATAGTGGATGAGGACGTCGAGGCAGATGACGGTATGGTATTTTCCCCGCAGGGCTTCAAGATCACTGACACTGAGGATGAGTTCATGGTGGCCATTCAACTGAACAGCGGCGCGATCGCGGGCTTCGGCCACCATTTTTTCGGAAATGTCGCTGGCATAGACCCGTGCCCCTAGCTTGGCAAGGGGAATACTTAAACTGCCGACACCGCAGCCAGCATCACAAATGAGTTGACCTTTGAGGGAGCCATCAGCGTTGAGCCATGCCAGGACGGTATCAATCGTTTGTTGGTGTCCCATGCGGATATCCGCCTGCACCTTGCTGACCTGGTCTGTGCCATAGATGCGTCGCCAGCGATCGAACCCAGTTGTGTTGAAGTAGTTTTGAACGATTGCCTTTTCGTCAGCCGTAGATTGCGTCATAAGTTCCCGATGAATCGTCATTGCCCCAATTATTGTGGCATAGGGGCTGTGGTTTGCAGTGCCAATCGGGTACTCACCAGCCCCAAAATGACGCCAATGATGATCAGGAACACACCTAAGCCCGCTGACCATTCAAGGGAAACTTTGCTGGCAAGGGCGCGAAAGCTGGTCTGTTGGGCTAGCCACTGCTGAAGCTGTTGACTACTTCCCCAACCAGCCATCCACGCCAAGGCACCGCCACCGCCACCTAGACTAGCCGCTTGAATAAATAGGGGCGTATAAATCCAAGTTTGGGTGGCACCCACGAGGGTCATGATCTCAATTTCGGGTTGGCGCACAAGAATAATCAGCCGCAAAATCGCGCTCACCAGAGCAACTACCGTTAAACTCAGTAGCAGCACCAAAATGAACGTGACGCCCCGCACCACCCGCTGCATACTTTGCAGGCCCGTTAGAGCGCGCTCAAGGTACTGCACAGACTCAATGCCTTCCTTTTGGGCAATTTGGTTAGCTAAGGGAGCCACCTGTTCGAGGCTCTGGGCGCGGATCTTGATTTCATCGCTGAGGGGATTGGTGTCAAAGAGGTCTAAACCGCCCTGTTCACTTTTAAGGCCTAAATCAGCTTGTAATTCTGCCCAAGCGCGATCGCGATCAATCCAATTCAAATCGGCTACCGCCGGTAATGCCGCCAACTGTTCCTTGAGGCTGGCTACTTTGGCTGCGGGAAGTTCAGGCGACACATAGGCAGTAATTTCTAAGCGATTGCCAAGGGACTCGACACTGGCGCCGAGGAGGTGGGACACTTGCCAGCCCCAACCAAAAATAAACAGCGTCACAGCAACAGCAATCACAGCGGCGCCATTGAGCCAACCGCCGCGCCAGAGACTGCGGCGTACTTCCGAAAGCAAAAAGTCAAGGGTGGGTAAGGAACTCAAGTTTGCCATGGTGCAAATGGAGAATCCGATGGGGAACTAGGCGGGTCAAGGCTAAATCATGGGTAGTAAAGAGGACTGTTAACCCATGTTGATGCAGACGATGGAGCAGAGCAAGAATTTGCTGGCTGGTCTGGGGATCCAGATTACCGGTAGGTTCATCCGCTAGTAATAGCTCAGGACCACCGACAATGGCACGGGCAATGCTCACCCGCTGCTGCTCTCCCCCCGATAAAGATTGGGGATTGGCATTGGCTTTGTGGCTCAGTCCCACCAGTTTGAGCGCCGTTTGCACCCGCTGTTGAATTTCTGCTTTGGGAATACCGCGCACCAGCAGGGCAAAAGCCACATTTTCTGCAACTGAGCGATCGCCCAAGAGCTTAAAGTCCTGAAAAATGACCCCCAAGCGCCGCCGCAACTGTGCCATTCGCCGATCCTGCTGGGGATTGACCTCCTCGCCAAAGAGGCGAACGATGCCGTGATCGGGTCGCAGTTGACCGCAGAGGAGTTTTAAGAGGGTGGATTTACCCGACCCCGAGGCACCCGTCAGAAAATAAAAGTCTCCCCGTCGCAGCTGCCAACTGACGCGATGTAAGCAGGGCAACGCACCACCAAAGGACTTCGTGACTTGGTACAGTTCTGCAATGATGGCCCCCTTAGAGGTTGGTTCGCAGGGGGATACCACGGGGGTTACTGCTGTCATCGGGATGAGAAACGCTGTCGCCCATGCAAACGACTCAGGAGTGCTTTCCATGCAAATTGGGGTAGCGCCAGCATGCGCCGCCAACGCCAGGGTTCTTGGTAAAGACGGTAGAGCCACTCCAAATGGAGTTTTTGCATCAGTTTGGGTGCCCGCCTTTTAACCCCTGCCCAGACATCAAAACTACCGCCAACACCGACCCAAATCGCTTGGGGACAAATATGGCGGTGGCGATCGATCCAATATTCCTGACGCGGTACACCCAAAGCAACAAGGATAATATGGGGTTGGGTTTCTTTCAGCTTTTCAATGAGGGCAGCTTCCATATCCGCATCGTGGTAGCCCGACTGCACGCCAACAATCTTTAAGTTCGGCAGCTCTCGATGCCAGCGCTCAGCCACTTTTTCTGCTACCCCCGGTGCTGCCCCATAAAAGAAGACCCGTTTCGGCTGCGGAGAGTCATTGGCCAATCGCAGTAGGGCTTCGGCAAATTCAATCCCCGGTAGACGGCGCACAGAGAGGCCATGTAACCTCAGGTAGAGAATGACCCCCGACCCATCGGGAATCACCAAATCAGCACGGTGTAAAACGTCAGCAAACTCTGGTGTGCGCTCCGCCAGTATCACCATCTCTGAATTGAGCGTGATCACGTGTTGGCCATGACCATCTCGCTGTTGCATCAGCAACCACTCAGGGGCATTGTCCACCAAATGGAGGGGAAATCCCAAAACTGAGACTTTTGCCGGAATGGTCGGCATTACAAGGGGGTAACCCATAGGAAAGTTGAGCACAAGAGACACCCAGTATCTTACAGCCCTTCTCACAGCAGGTGAACACTCTGAGCAAAAGAGCGTGATAGACAGGAGAAGGCTGCCGTTGTGGACCCCTATCCTCTGGAAAAGGGCTATATCGCATATACAGGCTCACCGCCACGGGATATGCTTTGTTGAAATCCACGAAACCTGTTTGCTAGATTAGAGTCGTTATTAAGATTCGTAAACCTGGCTCTTATCGTGCCATTGAGCTACCTCACGAATCTGCCTTAATGACTTCCCTTCGGAGTTGAGTTTTATGACGATCGCGATTGGACGAGCGCCAGCAGAACGGGGATGGTTTGACATCCTCG
>NZ_DVDW01000029.1:0-18740 GCF_015296045.1 Thermosynechococcus sp. M3746_W2019_013
GCCCAACGTAGCCGAGGCAATTAGGACAACGCTGTGGGCGGCGGCAACTGTACCTTGGTGGCAAGACCCAGTCCTTGGAGTGTGCGAATCACCCACCAGGTGGGATCCACTTCCCACCAGTACCAGCCCGCCTTGGCCACGTGGGGATAGGCATGGTGGTTGTTGTGCCAACCTTCGCCATAGGTGAGGAGGGCTGCCCACCAGAGATTGCGTGAGTTATCCTCGGTCTCAAAGCGACGATAGCCCCATTTGTGGGTGGCAGAGTTAATCAACCAAGTGCTGTGCCAAAGAAAAACGGCTCGCATAAACATCCCCCACAACAGCCAGGACCAACCCCCTAAGCCATAGAGGAGCAGCGCAAGGGGAAGCTGCAGGAGTAAAAAGTAGCGATCCAGCCAGCGGTAAAAGGGATCTCGTGTTAAGTCGGGGGCAAAGCGGGCATACTCCTCGGCATTGAAAAACCGGGACTGCGGATAGACAAGCCACAGCATATGGCTCCACCAAAAGCCCCGCCGTGCTGAGTAGGGATCCTTAATCTCGTCCTCGGTGTGGGCATGGTGCAAGCGGTGCCCTGCTACCCAAAAAATCGGGCCTCCCTGCATGGCCAAGGCACCCACAACAGCAATGACGTACTCCAGCCACTGGGGCACTTGGAAACTGCGGTGACTTAAAAGACGATGGTATCCCAAGCAAATACCGATACTGCCAAAGAGCCAGTGCAGAAAGATCGTGACGGCTAATGCTGACCAGGAGAAAAACAAAAGAGCAGCCGCGGCTAAAAGATGTACCGCCCCTAAAAAGAGGACAAAGCCCCAATTGAGGCGGGGGGTCTGGGGTTGCAATTCTAAGGATGATGTCATAGATACTCCTCAACACCGTTTGTGAGTTTAGACACGAGTTTAGATCTAAGGATTCTGGATTACCCAGAAAAGGGTAGAGGCAAGGGGGCTAAATGGCCTTAGAAAATGTCCTACCAGATTTTTGTTGCAGGTAGGCATCAAAGACGGCGGTAATGTTGCGGATCAGGAGTCGTCCTACGGGGGTGACCTCTAGGCGATCGCGCCCCAAATGAATGAGGCCATCGGCAGCCAATTCCCGCAGCGCCGCTAACTCGGGGGCAAAGTGGGTATCAAAATCGAGATTAAACTGGCGGGCGATCGCTGATTTGTCGAGGGTAAATTGGCACATCAGTTCCATGATGATCGTGCGGCGCAACAGATCTTCACGGTGCAGTTGAATGCCGCGTTCTGTGGCCAGCTGACCCGCAGCAACATCACTAAAGTAGGTGGCTAAGTGTTTCTGATTTTGGGCATAGGCCTCCTGCAACATACTGATCGAGGTGAGGCCAAAGCCAATCAAATCTGCGGTTGGCAGTGTTGTGTAACCCTGAAAGTTGCGCTTGAGCGTCCCTGCTTCCTGGGCGATCGCTAGCTCATCGGTGGGCTTGGCAAAGTGATCCATGCCAATGTACCGATAGCCTTGGCTAGTTAGCATTTCAATCACCCGCTGCAAAATCGTCAGTTTGGTTGCACCATCGGGTAGGGTGGTGGGGTCAATGCGCTTTTGGATGGGTTTCAAATTGGGTAGATAGGCAAAGTTAAAAACAGCAATGCGATCGGGGTCAAGGCGCAGCGTTTTCGCAATAGTGGCTTCAAAGGATTGGACGGTTTGATAGGGCAAACCATAGATGAGGTCAATGTTGACACTCTCAAACTCAGCGGCGCGGATCCACTCCATCACTTGAAAGAGCCATGTCTCAGGCTGCACGCGATTCACTGCCAGTTGCACTTGGGGATCAAAATCCTGCAGGCCAAAGCTGATGCGATTGAAGCCCAGGTTCCGCAGCTGCAAGAGGTAATCACGGTTGATGTAGCGGGGATTTACCTCAATGGAAATTTCCGCATCGTTGGTAAATTCAAAGTGCTGAGTGAGCGTCTGCCACAGGGATTCCACTTGGTCAATCGTGAGGTAGTTGGGAGTACCGCCGCCCCAATGCATTTGAATCACGGGACGAGTGCGATCCAGCCGTGCCGCCACTTGAGCAATTTCCTCCGCCAAGGCATCCAAGTAGGTTTTGGCAATAGTTTGGCTTTGGGTGACGATGACGTTGCAACCGCAAAAATAGCAAGCGGTCTGGCAAAAGGGAATATGCACGTAGAGGGACAGGGGTCGGTGCCCTTCGTTACTCCGCAGTAGCTCCCGCTGGAAACAATGGCGATCAAAATCGGGAGTAAATTCGGCAGCCGTGGGGTAACTGGTATAGCGAGGCAAAGGACGATCGTATTTTTGCAGCAGTGCCCCATCGAATTGGATTGGCTGAACCACACTCATGGATGTTTGCAAGCTCCTAACAAGATCAACAGTGGGTCTTAGATGGCAATGGCCTCAGGACGGGGGTGCTCCCGCCGACTGGGCTGGTTCTCGATAACCACGGCCTGCCACGTCTGATCGCCAATGGTGGTTTTTAACTCCGACTCAAGGGCGTGCATGAGGTTGCAGTTGAGGGCAAAGGCAAAGTTGGCTTCCTTAACAATGCGGGCGATCGCTTCCTCGTCGAGGCCAAGACTATCCAAAGTTTCCCGATACCGCTGCTTAAAGGCTTTCTTGTCTTCCGGGGACGGTAGTGCTGGAAACTCGTAAAAGGCGGTGCCCTTGCCTTCGGGAAGCGTCAACTGCGAACGCACGATTTTACTCAGGGCTTGTCCCCCAGAGAGATCCCCCATATAGCGGGTGTAGGAATGGGCAATGAGCAACAGAGGTTCACTTTGGGCCACCTCATGAAGGCGACTGAGGTAAACGCGGGTGGCCGTAAGGGGAGTAATCTGATCGCGCCAATCCTCGCCGTAGTAGAAGGCCAAGTCCTGGGCCAGTTGGCCACTGCGGTTGAGTTCGGGGAAGTAAATAGCGCGCACCGGATCGCCCTTGGCACTAGCTAAGGCCGCCTCCAGCTCGGTGTAAACAAAGTAGAGGTTAGCCAAGAACTGGCGGAAGAGACTAGGGGTAATCAACCCGCGTACAAAACATTTCATGAAGGCGGTGTGCTCAGCCAAGGTGTGAGCCTCAGCCGTTCCTTCCCGCAGCGCAAGGGAGAGGACTGTCATACCTGTAACTCCTGAAATTGGTTTTAACAATCTTTTTTGAATAAGTTTATCCTGCCAACGGGGAATGGCCGTGGGCTGAACAGGGTCAGAATGGCAGGCTATTGGCGAGTATTACTTTTTAACCATATGGCTGTCAAGTGAAACTTCAAAAAACATAACAAAACTGCCTACTTTTGCAACATCGTCAAGGTGGTTATTGACCATCCTCAGGGATATAGTATAGTAAAACGGTATGACCTGCATAGGTTTAGTTCTATAGGAGTAAGAGGCTTATGGTGGCGATCGCCCCCCATCCTGATTCAGGCCAGAGCGTTAAAACCATTCGTGAAAACCTTTTAACCCCCCGTTTTTACACAACAGATTTTGAACATGCAGCAAAACTTGACCTCAGTCGTCAGCAAGAACAACTGGAAGCGATGTTGGCGGAAATGCGGGCAGACTACAACCGCCATCACTTTGTCCGCGATGACTCCTTCAAAGGCACTTGGGACATCTTGGATGCAGAGACCCGCAAAGCCTTTATTGACTACCTTGAGCGCTCCTGTGTCTCTGAGTTTTCAGGGTTTTTGCTCTTTAAGGAACTCTCGCGCAAGCTCAAGAATCGTAACCCCCTTTTGGCGGAAATCTTTCACCTGATGGCGCGGGATGAAGCGCGGCACGCCGGCTTTCTCAACAAAGCTATGATGGATTTTGGCCATGCCATGGACTTGGGCCACCTCTCCAAGACGCGCACCTACACCTTTTTCCCCCTGCCCTGGGTACTCTACACCGTTTATCTATCAGAGAAAATTGGCTACTGGCGCTACATCATCATCTACCGTCATCTTGAAAAGCACCCCGAACATTCCTTCTACCCCCTCTTTAACTATTTTGAAAGTTGGTGCCAAGACGAAAACCGCCACGGCGACATTTTCAAGGCCTTGATCCACTCCCAACCCCAATTGATTCAAGGCTGGGGCGCCAAACTGTGGATGCGCTTCTTCCTGCTGACGGTGTTTGCCACCCATACGCTGACGGTGCATGAGCGTGCCAAATTCTATGAAGCCCTTGGGTTTGATGCCACAGCATTCGATCGCGAGGTGATTGCCAAAACCAATGAAACAGCGGCCCGTACTTTCTCTGTGGTGCTCAATGTCGATCACCCTGAGTTTTATCCGCGTCTGCAACGCTGTGTTGAAATCAACAAGAAACTACAGGCAATTGAAGCCAGTCATCAACCAAAGTGGCTGAAGGCATTACGGAAACTTCCCCACCAGTTGGCGATCGCGGGTCATCTCCTGCGCATTTATCTGCTGCCCCCCATCAATGCCCAACAGGAATGGGGCACCGTCCACTAAGAGTCAAGCTCCTCTTGGCGAAAACGGTTGAGCAGTTCCACCAGCAATTCTTGGTTGGCCTTGGGAATCAAGCGATCCAGGGAAAGGAATTGCTGACCCCCGCCAAGGGGAACTGAGACCTCCTGCAAGACGCTAGCAACCTGTGCCGAACTCATCTCCCCCTGTTCTAAAAGAGGCAAAAAGGCTTCCGCAAGAGGGGTTGCTAGCTTTGCATCACCAAGGTATAGATGCCATTTAGCAACATCCATATAAATATCACGGCCAATTTCAGCCGCCAGGCGTTCAATTAAAGGGGTGCGACTCAACACCTATCACCTTCCTTCAGGACTCCCGTTGACCCTAGGTTAGCTCAAAAGAATACCCCCTATGGCTCAACCATGGGGGCGATAATAAAGAACGTTCAGCACCGACCTATGGATCGTAGGGCTTTTTGCCAGTGAACTTCAGTTGCGAGGGGTTGGGATTCTGGCCAATGGAGCGAGGCACAGAGTTGACCGCTTCCCGCCCTTGGTTGACTTTCTCAGGGAAAACGCCATCCTTGGGATGGATCAATACCGTTTCGCCATCGGGGAAAACACGATAGATTTTGTAGTCGTTAATTTTGCGGGGACGCAGTTGTTGAGCAGCTAGGGCAAGGCACTGCTCCTTACGGGCAAGGTAAACGAGATTTTCACCTTCACGCATAACAGCAGCCCCAGCCGTCGGCATTTCAAAAACTTGCTCTTTGGGGCTTGTCCAAGTGATGGCGTATTTCTCTTCGGTATCCGCTGCGCTGAGGAGGCCGCCGGTGCTGCCACCATAGAGCGGGGGTTGCCCAGTGAGTGTTGTCATGCGTTCGATCCTCAATCTCTGACGTTGTTATCCTTAAGATTGGCTAGGTACAACCCTTTTCTTGTATATGGGATACATCAAGGGGATGCACTCCTTTCCCATGGGGGCCTTCGCAGTCTTGAGCGTTTGCCACCATTGCGAAAAGGGTTATAACCAGATTCAACGGCATCGTAGCATTGAAATCGCTGGATTGATGCGACTTGTGAGAAACTGTAACAGTTCGTTCATGATGACTCATTGTGATTGGGTTATTGGGTTATTGGGCTATTTGATCCGGATTCTGACTGATTACCAATGATCACCCTTGAACAACCTATGGCTAAGGGGAAATTTGTTAAGATTATTGACAAAGTACAACAAAAATATGTCCACTCCTCCCCAGGGATCGTTGAGCAATGCAATATCTCTACCTCCATGGATTTGCCTCGTCGCCGCGCTCGAGTAAAGCCCAGTATTTTCGCGATCGCTTTGAGGAACTTGGTCAACCGCTACTCATTCCTGATCTCAATCAGGGGGACTTTTTTCACTTGACCCTGAGTCGCCAAATTGAACAGGTAGAAGCACTGCTTACCCCCGAAGAACCGATCACATTAATTGGCTCTAGTTTTGGTGGCTTGACGGCTGCTTGGCTTGCCGAAAAACATCCCCAAGTGGTGCAGCTGTTTCTTTTGGCTCCTGCCTTTGAGTTTGCTATCCAGTGGCTGCCGCGTCTCGGGGATGAATATCGCCGCTGGCAAACCACGGGGGTTTTAGAGGTCTATCACTACACTGAAGAACGCCTACTGCCCCTTAGCTATGGCTTTGCCAAAGATTTACTGGAGTATGACGATCGCCAGCTTCAGCGCCCTGTGCCCACGCTCATTTTCCATGGCCTTCAGGATGAAGTGATTCCCATTGACACTAGTCGTCGCTACTGTGAAGGTCGCCCTTGGGTCAGTCGGGTAGAATTGGACAGTGATCATGCCCTCAAGGAAGTACAGCCTGCCATTTGGGGCATGATGTATCCCATTATTTATCAGCAGTTAACTTGAGAGGCGGGGTCAAGGGAGACAGCGGGAATCTCCGCCCGTACGGCGCGAAACATACCAAAGCGGCAGAGTCCCATGCCAAAAGCAATCCGCATCAGCAGGAATGTGGGTACCTCCCGCAAGGATTTCACTAGCCCCGCTAGGCCAAAGCGAATCAGTCCCTCTGGCCGCACAATTCCCTGCCAAATCGAATCTAGCCATGAGGGGAGCGTTTCCTGTGTCCAGTCAGCAGTAATTACTTCTCCAGCCACTAAACCCGTTGCTGCCAGGGCCTCGGCAAAGCCTTCCATGCTGGCAAAGGCGGGGTGTGCCCATTGATCCAAGAGCTGCCGCATCATCAGCCGCTCCCAGATGTTCAAGGGCTGCTGGCGATCGTCCCGCTGGTTCCAATCGGCAACCACCAGAATTCCCCCAGGCTTCAGGACACGGAGTAATTCTTTAGCGAACTGCTGTTTATCGGGCATGTGGGGACCGGCTTCAATTGACCAAACCACGTCGAAGCTGGCATCTGGAAATGACAAAGCCAGAGCGTCATCGAGTTGAAACCGAACATTCAGATCCCCAGGAGTGAGTTCTCGCGCCCGCCGTACCTGCTCAGGGCTAATCGTAATTCCAGTAACATGAAAGCCATAGTCACGGGCCAGGATACGACTGCTCCCGCCAATACCACAGCCGACATCCAAGACGGTTGTCCCCGGCGGCAGGCGATCAAGACCAGCCCAACGCACCATTTCATGGACAAAATCTACCTTGGCTTGGCGAAAGTCCTTGGGACGAGGGGGCAACCCATAGTGGCCAAGGTGAATATGCTCACCCCAGTAAAATTCAAGAATGCCGTCATTGGTCCAGTTGTCATAGGACTCGGCCACGGAGCGGGCAGACTCGTACTTGCGGGGAAACAACAGGTAAAGCGCTAAGCCCAGCAGGACTAAGGTACCAACAGTGATAACCACTATGAATCCTAAGTGAGACATGCAGCAGATTGCCTAACGAAACCTTTCACTATGATGACGAGGTTTTCAGCATTTTCACAAGGGAAAGAACCACGGATGGGTTTTCGTGGGAGATTGGACGATCTTCAATACTATCTTGAAAAGTTATCTTGGAAAGTTGGTGCAATCCTACTGAGTGGTGCGGCGGGCCCCCAATCGTTGTGAAAAAGGCTGTAACTTAGTAATAAGAAGCCTTAGGAATTCTGGAAGTAACTACCTTGGCGGATGTGCCTGTGTTTGACTCCATTGAATCAGCATTAGAAGCCCTGCGGCGCGGCGAAGTGATTGTGGTGGTGGATGACGAAAATCGCGAGAATGAAGGGGATCTGATTGGGGCTGCCGAGCGTGTGACCCCCGCCATGATTAACTTCATGGCTGTTCATGCACGGGGACTGATCTGCCTCGCCATGGAGGGCGATCGCCTCGATGAATTGAATCTGCCCTTAATGGTGACAACAAATACCGATAGCAATCAAACTGCCTTTACGGTGAGTGTTGATGCCGGTGCCCGTTGGGGTGTGACCACAGGTATTTCCGCCGAGGATCGCGCCCGCACGATTCAAGCCTTGATTGATCCGAGCACGCAACCTCAAGATCTACGTCGCCCTGGTCATGTTTTCCCCCTGCGATCGCGCCCTGGGGGAGTTCTCAAGCGAGCTGGCCACACCGAGGCGGCAGTGGATTTGACACGGTTGGCGGGTCTTTACCCAGCGGGTGTGATCTGTGAAATTCAAAATCCCGACGGCACGATGTCGCGGCTGCCCCAACTCATGGAGTATGCCCGCACCCACCAACTCAAAATCATTAGTATCGCTGACCTCATTAGCTACCGTCTCCAACATGAGCGCTTTGTGCGCCGCGAGGCTGTGGCCAAGCTACCGACGGAGTTCGGTGAATTTCAAATCTATGGCTACCGCAATTCCCTCGATCAATCGGAGCACGTCGCCATTGTCAAAGGGGATCCCGCCACATTTAGCGAGCAACCCGTACTGGTGCGCGTCCATTCTGAATGCTTGACGGGCGATGCCCTTGGTTCCTTGCGCTGTGATTGTCGGATGCAACTGCAGGCGGCTCTGAAAATGATTAACGCCGCCGGTCGGGGTGTGGTGGTTTACCTGCGGCAAGAGGGACGGGGGATTGGGCTGGTCAACAAGCTGCGTGCTTATTCCCTGCAAGATTTAGGCATGGATACGGTGGAGGCCAATGAGCACTTGGGCTTTCCAGCGGATTTGCGCAATTATGGCGTCGGCGCCCAGATCCTCAACGACTTGGGGGTGAAGCAGATTCGCCTGATTACCAATAACCCCCGCAAAATTGCTGGGCTCAAGGGCTATGGCCTTGAAGTGGTGGATCGGGTGCCCCTGTTGATTGAAGCGACCCCCTACAACACCCCCTACTTGACGACCAAGGCAGAGAAACTGGGGCATCTGCTGCTGCAAACTTACCTGATGACGGTGGCCTTTCGCTGGCAGGAGTCGCAATTGGATGCGGGCGATCGCTACGAACGACTGGAAAAACTGCGTCATCTGGCCGCAGGCGTCCATTTGCTGTTGCGCGAAGAAGCTCGGCCCGTTGCTCAAGCCATCTTTGGGCATCCTGACCTCATTGTTCACTTTGGCTTTGACCAGCCCCATGTGGCCGATCGCCAGTGGTATAAGCAGCCGGAACATCCCTATGTGCTTGCGGTGCAAACCCTGCTGCGGCAATTTTGCCAATGGCCAACGCTAAAAGGATTTGAGTTTCTGGTGGCCACGGGCACCGATCCAATGCTCAACCTACCGATGGATCTGGATCGCCAAGCCTACACCCAACAGTCTCCCAGTGAGTGGCAGCCTCATCTGATCTATTCCTGGTCTGCAGCAACCGGTTAAAGCATCAAAAAGCATGAATGGGTATCTTGGAGCATGGACAGCAGGGCTGCGATGGTGGGATTGGGAAAAGGCCAAGGTTCAACAATCCGTTTTCGGCATGACTGCTGGGACTCCTGTTGAGGCTGGCAGGGCTTTTGGCTAAGATGACGCTGATAACACTGATGACAATTTATAAGTGTGAACCTCAATTCAATCCATCGCTTCTGGCCGCAAAAAGAAACACTGGGGCGGCGTTGGCGTTAGCACAACAACACTGGCAATGGCGCGATCGCCCACAGGGAAACTAGCTACCCAATGCTCTAAAGGCTGAGCCGCTGCCCGCTGCCATACCCCTATCCCCTGAGCCTTGAGCCACGCTTCATAGTAGGTCCAAGCCTGGAGAAAGGAGCGATCGCCCCCCTCGACGATTCTTTGTTGCAGCGCAGCCCCAAAAAACCGCCGACTAATCGCTGCACGTTGAGGACAGAGGCGCAAGATTTCAACATCTACCCCTACAGGAGCCCTCCCACTCACAGCCAACACCGCCAATTGGCCACTATGGCTCCAGTTAAACTCCAACCCATTCAGATAGGGCTTACCCCCGGCAGCACGCGGCAAAGGCTTCTCTCCAAGATGAGGTTGATAGCGTCGTAAATAGGCACGGAGAATCACCCCACGGGGCACATCAGGGGGAAGTGTTAGCCACCAAAGATGCAGCGCATAGGAATCTAGGGTGAGGTCGGGGTGTGGCGCCCGCCATTGAGGGGCAACAATCGGGGGCAGGGGACAATCCCACACATTAAAGACTGAGGCGTTTTTTTAGGGACAATAGGTGAGTACGGGGATTAATTGGGCTATGGGGCAAGGGTAATTCAAAATTCGGCCAATTGGTTAGACTCGCACAGGGACAGTGTAGAGGGGGCAACCCATGACAAGGTAGGGGCACAGGCATCTGGCAGCGGGCGCAGGGGCTAATCTCCCAACAGTCGCCCAGTAGCTGGGTAATTGTCTCCGTCGTGTCTTCGAGAAAGCACTCTCCTGCCTGACCAGAGATCACATAGGCCCAGCAAGCCTCAAAGGCTTGACTGTAGCGATCGCCCTGAAGAACCGGTTGTGGCAGCACCGTATGCTCTCCACCCCAAATACAAAGCCGCTTCCCCAACTGAAACCAGTAGGCCAGATAGGACTTGACCTTTGCTTGGGCCGCCAAAAAGGCACAGTCTTCTATCTCCGTCATTGATACCACCCTCGCTAGTGTACTTACTACCCTAGCGCAAGGGAACGAGGGTCGCAGATCGGCTTAGCTCATCCGCTGCTAGGATTCAAACCAGTAGGAAAGTGAGGATCAAGTCGTTGCTTGCAGGTATTCAGGGCAATTCCCCAGCCGGCCTAGATAGCCTAACGCCTACCCCACATCTCGTCCAATAACCCACACCCTGAATTTTCAATCCCAGTCAGAAGTCCTCAAGCCCATTAGATTTTTTCAATGGATTAACTAACCTCAGTGGCCCAGCTTAACGCATGAGGGGCGCCAAGGCGGCATCTAACTGTCCCCAACTGTGGCCATCAAGGGCTAACTGCTCGATGAGACTGGCCAAGCGCAACGCTTTGAGGGCCTGTTCCCCACCCACCGACGGGGGTTGACCGCCACGAACGCAGTTGACAAAGTGCTCCAGCTCCGCATGGAGAGGTTCAATGTTACTCGTATAAACCTTCTCAATTAGGCCGTCTTGGCGGTAAAGGACTTGGCCATGATCGGCACTGCAGGATGCGGTGGTTTTGCGGTGAATGAGAATCTCATTTTTGAGGAAATCCGCCTCTGTGAGGGAATTTTTGCAGTGGGCAGCAATGCGCCGTTGCTTGCGGTGGGTGACTTTACTGGCAGTGAGAGTGGCAATAATACCGTTGGCAAAGCCCAAGGTGGCCGTCACGTAGTCTAGATACCCGGAGTTGGCAGAGCGACTGCCGGCGGCCGTCAGGCGCACCACAGGTGAATTGGTGAGTTCCAATAACAGGTCAATGTCGTGGATCATTAAGTCAAGAACCACTGAGACATCATTGGCGCGATCGGAGTAGGGACTCATGCGATCCGCCTCAAGGGCAAGGATTTCCTCCGTGCGCAGGACTTTGCTCAGCTCTTGAAAGGCAGGGTTAAATCGCTCAATATGTCCGACTTGGAGGATGCATTGGCACTCCGCTGCCGCGTTAACAAGGGACTCTGCTTCGCTAATACTGGCGGCAATCGGTTTTTCCACCAAGACGTGAACCCCATGGCGCAGGCAGGTAATCCCCACCTCATGATGCAGACGGGTGGGCACGGCAATACAGACCGCCTCAACGTGGGGCAGTAAATCCACATAGTTTTCAAAGAATTTGACCCGATATTTGCTAGCAGTGTCAATGCCCCGCTCTAGATTGACATCAGAGATGCCCACAAGTTCGACATCCTTGAGTAAACTCAAAACACGGGTGTGGTGCTGACCCATGTTGCCAACACCGATGACGCCAATGCGCAGTGGTTCGGGCTGGGGACGGAAGGCAGAACTCATGTCTATTGATTTCACTCCTCTACGCAACCGGGGAAGGGTTTGGTGTTGGCGATCGCCCGCCGTAGGTAAAAACCCACAGAGTTCACAGAATGAACATTTTCAGAAAGATGCTACCACAGCATTACCAAATGTAAAGTTCTTGATAGACAGGTATGACGACGACACAAAAGGCCGTTGTGTTGCTCTCAGGGGGCTTAGACTCCAGCACCGTATTATTTCGTGCCAAGGCACTGGGGTATGCTTGCTATGCTCTCTCCTTTGACTATGGGCAGCGCCATCGGCGGGAATTGGAAGCAGCGATTGCCATTGCCACCGCTGCTGGGGTTGTTGAGCATCAAATCCTTCCCCTGAATTTGCGCCTATGGGGGGGATCGGCTCTGACAGACTTGAGCATTGACCTGCCCCGCGATCGCGATCTGGCCACCATGAGCCAAGAGATTCCCGTCACCTATGTCCCCGCCCGCAATACAATTTTCCTGAGTGTTGCCCTCGCCTATGCCGAAGCCCTAGGGGCACAAACCGTTCATATTGGCGTTAATGCCCTCGATTACTCTGGCTATCCCGACTGTCGCCCTGACTATATTGCCGCGATGCAGGAGGTCTATCGCCTCGGTACCAAACAGGGGCGTGAAGGCCAGCCGATTGAAATTGTCACCCCCCTCATTGAACTTCACAAAAAAGACATCATTCGCCTAGGTCATGGGTATGGTGTTCCCTGGGAAAAAACATGGTCTTGTTACAGCAATGGCGAACAGGCCTGTGGTTGCTGTGATGCCTGTCGGTTGCGTTTAGCGGCCTTTGCCGAACTAGGTTTAGTAGATCCCTTGCCCTACGCAGTTCACCCCCCGCTGTAGGTTCGGTAAATCCCCCTTTTGCTCATGGCAGGGGCGATCGCACTATAGGAAGAAGAGAGGGTTAAGCCCAATATGGGTGCTGTGCCCCGCATTGAAGTTAGCCTGCAAAGGGAGTTTTCGTCGCTATGGCAAAAGTTGTCGGAATTGATCTGGGGACCACCAACTCCTGTGTGGCCGTCATGGAAGGGGGCAAGCCCACGGTTATTGCCAATGCTGAAGGGTTTCGGACAACGCCCTCCGTTGTTGCCTACACCAAAAATGGCGATCGCCTCGTGGGTCAAATTGCCAAACGGCAAGCAGTGATGAACCCCGAAAATACCTTCTATTCTGTGAAGCGCTTTATTGGCCGTCGTTTCGACGAGGTGACCCACGAAGCCACCGAGGTCTCCTACAAAGTTTTGAACGTCAATGGCAACGTCAAACTGGATTGCCCCGCCCTTGGCAAACAGTTTGCCCCTGAGGAAATTTCTGCTCAAGTCCTGCGCAAACTCAAAGAGGACGCCAGTAAGTACCTGGGTGAAGAAGTCACCCAAGCAGTAATTACTGTGCCTGCCTACTTCAACGATTCTCAACGCCAAGCCACAAAAGATGCCGGTAAAATTGCCGGCCTAGAAGTGCTGCGGATCATTAACGAACCCACCGCTGCCTCCTTGGCCTATGGCCTAGATAAAAAAGCCAATGAAACTATCCTCGTCTTTGACCTTGGCGGTGGCACCTTTGACGTCTCCATCCTTGAAGTGGGCGATGGCGTTTTTGAAGTGCTGGCTACCTCCGGGGACACCCACCTGGGCGGTGACGACTTCGACAAGAAAATTGTGGACTATCTAGCTGAGTCCTTCCGTGCCCAAGAAGGCATTGACCTACGCAAAGACAGACAGGCACTGCAACGGCTCACAGAGGCAGCAGAAAAAGCCAAAATTGAACTCTCCAGCGTCATGCAAACGGAAATCAACCTGCCCTTCATCACCGCAACGCAGGATGGTCCTAAGCACCTCGACATGACGCTCACCCGCGCTAAATTTGAGGAACTCTGCTCTGACCTGATTGACCGTTGCCGTGTACCCGTCGAGCAAGCGCTCAAAGACGCCAAACTCACCAAGGATCAAATTGATGAAGTGGTGCTAGTGGGAGGTTCCACCCGCATTCCCGCCATCCAAGAGCTGGTCAAACGGCTATTGGGCAAAGACCCCAACCAGAGTGTCAACCCCGATGAGGTCGTGGCTGTGGGTGCTGCCATTCAAGCTGGGGTACTGGCAGGGGAAGTGAAAGACATTCTCCTCCTCGATGTCACACCGCTGTCGCTGGGCGTCGAGACCCTTGGGGGTGTGATGACGAAAATTATTCCCCGCAACACCACGATCCCCACGAAAAAATCCGAGGTCTTCTCCACCGCCGTTGATGGTCAAACCAATGTGGAAATCCACGTTCTCCAAGGAGAGCGGGAAATGGCCGCCGACAACAAGAGCCTCGGTACCTTCCGTTTGGATGGCATTCCACCAGCACCGCGCGGCGTGCCGCAAATCGAAGTCACGTTTGATATTGATGCCAACGGTATCCTCAACGTGACCGCTCGTGACAAAGGCACCGGCAAACAGCAGTCCATTAGCATCACAGGCGCCTCAACGCTGCCCAAGGAAGAAGTGGAACGTATGGTGCGCGAAGCAGAAATGAATGCCGCCGCCGATAAAGCCAAACGCGAGAAAATCGAGACTAAGAACCAAGCGGAGCAACTCTGCTATCAAGCGGAGAAACAGTTGAATGAGTTGGGGGATAAAGTCTCCACCAGTGATAAAGACCGTCTCACTTCCCTCATTGCCAACCTGCGCTCGGAAATCGGCACCGAAGCGGAGAAGAAACCCATTGAGTCCATTGACTTTGGACGGGTGAAATCGCTGATGCAGGATCTGCAACAAGCCCTCTACAGTGTCGGCTCAAGTGTCTATCAAAGTGCTCAGTCCAGTGATGGAACTGGCGCCAGCAGCGGCGGTGGCAGTGGTAGTGGCGGTGATGACGAAGTGATTGACGCCGAGTTCTCGGAAACCAAATAGTCCCGCCTATTGACAACTTTCTGCCAGAACCAGACACCTCCTCCCCCTAGGTGAAGGCTTAGGGGGTTCTCTTTTCTTTTGGCACGGTATGCTCGGTGGTTTTTCGATGGGGGCTTCTTGTACTAGGAGGAAAATTCCGATAAAATAGAGTTTCTGTTCTTGTTGAATGCTGAGACCACCCCTACCATTGAGGTAAGCATGGCCAAACGCCGCAATCCCAAGAAAGAAAAAGCTCTTCGTAACCAAGCCTACGCTCGTAAGTTTCGCAAGCGTTCTTCGGGTCGCTACAGTCGCCGTCTAAATACGGAGAATCGCCCAGAAACGAAGACCACTGAGACCGTTGAGGAAATGACGGACGCCTAGAGGGCAGTTGGTGATTAAGCGGGCGTTGCCATGGCGAGAGTTTGGGGTTGCGTTTTTAACCGTTTTTTTGGCTGAATTCGCCGATAAAACTCAAATTGCTGTATTTTTCATGGCTGCCAGCGCCGCCTCCCCTTGGTTGGTGTTTTTGGGGGCAGCTTTAGCCTTAGTGACCACTAGCTTGATTGGAGTATGGATTGGTCGCTGGCTATCCCAGTACCTCTCGGAGCAGCGATTACAAACGTTGACGGGCACTAGCCTGTTGGCGATCGCCCTCTGGCTATTGTGGGATATGTTACACCCAAGCCTTTGATCACTAGGAGAGCAGATCGCGATTCTAGGTGAGTTCCTTGAGTTGATAGTCACCCCCTGCTAAAGTGAAGGGGTTGCAGTGAGCCCGCTGACTCTCTTCGGCATTATCTAAGTTTGTGAACCCCTGCGGAGACTGTGGAGAATGCCATCTCAAGTCATTCAGCTGTGGTCATCGTTGATTAGTATTCTCGATACACCTTTGTTTCGCCTTGGGCGGGAGACTATTTCCCTGCGTTGGCTGTTTCAAGTGGTGCTGCTGCTCATTCTTGTTGCAATTTTAGCGCGCTTTTTCAAAGGGGTGCTGAAAAATCAGCTTTTACCGCGCCTTGGTCTGGATTTAGGCAACCGCGAGGCCATTTCCACTGTGATTAGTGGTGCTGGGGGAGCACTGGGCTACATTATTGTTTTGCAAGCGGTGGGAATTAATCTCGATTCCCTAGCGGTGATTATTGGCGGCTTGGGGGTGGGGATTGGTTTTGGTTTGCAGGATGTCACCCGCAATCTCATCAGTGGTCTGACCCTCTTGATTGAACGCAAGGTGCGTGTTGGCGACTTTGTGGAAATTGAAAACATCAGTGGCTACGTTCAGGAAGTCTCGATGCGCGCCACGGTGATTCAAACCTTTAACGGTTCAAATGTGGTAGTGCCCAATACCTACCTTGCTGATAGTCCGGTATTGAATTGGTACTATGAAACCCACCGCGGTCGCATTGATATTCCTATTGGGGTTGCCTATGGTACGGATCCAGTTTTAGTAACGGAGGTCTTGCTCAATATTGCGCATTCTGAGCCAGATATCCTCAAGGAGCCAGCGCCTCGGGTTATTTTCCGTGAATTTGGCGATTCGGCCCTTAAGTTTGAGCTTTGGGTATGGACGGAGACCATTGAGCGGCGAGTGTTCATCAAAAGCAGTCTCAATTTCAAGATTGATTACTACTTTCGGCAGCACAATATCTCGATTCCTTTCCCACAGCGAGATCTGTGGATTCGCAATGCACCAACGCTCTCTGTTACTTCTGAACCAGCCGAAACGGTAGGCATGCCCTTGGCACCAGCAACGCCCTCCTTAAGGTCGCTGCTTCGGCAGGTGAGCTATTTTCAATGCATGAATGATTTGCAATTACGCTTTCTCATTGAATCGGGCTACCGCAAGCACCTGAGAGCGAAGGAAATTTTGTTCCGTGCTCAGGAGCCGATCAGCAACTTCTACATCGTATTACAGGGGCAGATGGCAGCGGTCTATGAGGAGGATGGGGAACTGAAGCCGATGATGAGATTTAATCCCGGGGAGCACTTTGGCGAACTGCCCCTAATGCTGGGGGTGGCCTGCCCAACAACAATGATGGCAATGACGGATACGGTATTGTTTGTCCTGCCGCGGGAGGGATTTGAACAGTTGCTCAAGGAACATCCTTTCCTGGCTGAGGATATTGCGGTGGCGATCGCCCGCCGCCAGGATGTGCTGGCGCAACATCAACAGGAGCTTCAGGAACTGAGTCGCCAAGAGTCGGATCCAAGTCGGCCGATGAACTGGATTCGCGATCGCCTGCAAAAACTGCTGAGCTGGTAAATGGCTTCACGCGGTTGAGTCTAAGGTAAAGGCCTGTTCCAGGTAGCAATGGAGCCAATAGGCACCCCTTTGGTGTCGCACCAAGGCCACATCAAAGCGACAGGGGTGCTCCTGCCACTGGGGCTGAGACTCTAGGAATGCTTGGGCTGCCAAAACGAGTTTGCGTTGCTTGCTGGGGGAAATAGCGTCGAGGCCATCCCTATCCCAGTTGTAAGAACGGCGGGTTTTCACTTCGACAAAGAGCACCACTCCCTCCGGATCACAGGCAACAATATCCAGTTCACCCCAAGGGCAAGACCAGTTTTGAGCCAAAATTTGACACTGCTGAGTTTGTAGCCACGCCGCAACTACCGCCTCCCCACAATCACCCACGTGGCGCATAGGCCCTAGGCTTCGATGGGTTCGAGATTAAACAAGTCTTGGAGGGTTTGCATAGCGCGTTGACGACTCTCTAGGTCTCGCTGGGATTGCAGTTGCACTGTCGGATCATGGAGGATTTTGTTGATGATGGTGCGGGTCATAGCTTCAATGACCCCTTGGTGCTTGTCAGCAAACTCGCTACCCAAGCGAGAGAGGGCTTTTTCTAGTTCCTGGGTACGGATCGCTTCCATTTTTTGGCGCAGACTGCGGATTGTTGGAACCGTTTCCAGGGCGTGCCACCAAGCCAAAAATGTCTCTAATTCTTCCTCAAGGATGCCCTCAGCCTCTTGGGCTAACTGGCGTCGAGCCTCTTGGTTTTGTGCCACTACAGCTTCCAGATCATCCACATTAAAAAGTTCTACGCAGGCCAATTCCGTCACATTGGCATGGACATTGCGGGGCACAGAAATATCAATGATGGCAAGGGGGCGATCGCCTGTGAGTACGGAGCCTAGGTTCTCGCGATCCAGGAGGGGCTGGGTTGCTGCTGTACCCGTAAAGACCAAATCCATCGCTGCCACAATCGGCAGCAGATCTGTCATCGTAAAGAGTTCAAAGCGCACTTCGGGAAACTGCTGCGCCAGTTCCTGTGCCCGTTCCAAGGAGCGGTTGATAATGCTGATTTCCTTTACGCCCCGGGCAATCAGGTGTTGCACTACCAAGCGGGACATTTTACCGGCACCGACAACGGCAATTCGGCAGTTTTGTAGATTCTGCAGCCGCAGATCCGCCAGTTCCACCGCCGCTGAACTGATGGAGACTGCCCCAGTGCCAATACTGGTTTCTGTGCGTACCCGCTTCCCGGCAGCGATCGCCGCTGTAAAGAGGCGATTGAGAATCGAACCAATGGCCTTGTACTGTTGTCCTAACTGATGACAGCGTTTCACCTGGGAGAGAATTTGCCCCTCGCCAATGACCAAACTATCTAGACCCGAAGCCACCCGCATCAGGTGCATCACGGCATCCTGATGGAGCAGGATAAAGAGGTACGGGCGCAGTTGTGGCAGGGGAATGTGACTCCACTCACTGAGAAACTGATGCACTTCCCGCACGCCCACCTCAGTGTCACTGGTAACAATGTAAATTTCCAAGCGGTTACAGGTGCTGAGAATCGTGGCCTCCTGAATATGGGCGTAGCCGCGCAGATGTTGCAGTGCCCGCTCCCGCACATCCTCTGGCACACTCAATTTTTCGCGTACATCCACGGGGGCGGTTTTGTGACTCAAGCCAATAACAGCAATATTCATAGGAATCGGTTGATGTTCGGCTGCAACTCCATCAATTGTTGTATCAGGATTCTGGAGCCTTCTTCACGCTTGTTTGCAAGTCTTTACCAAAGGAGGGCAGTTGCTAAGGTACTAAGTTCTGTTAAGGGATTCAACAGTTCTGGTCTGTAGTCTGCTATTATTGAGAACGAGAATCAATAAGCAACCAAAAAGCAGATATTAAATGCGAAAACCTTCACATTCATGGCCGTCCTACACCTAT